>NZ_JAOART010000061.1 GCF_025210435.1 Anaeromicrobium sp. | reverse complement strand
CAAGTCCTTGTCACAAGCGAAAGTGTGAATCTTCGTATATAGGTTCATGTGTCATGTTGGAGTAGCATAGGATGTTGTGACGTTCCAGGGTTCCAAAGATTTTCAATATATTTTCCCTTATAGGCAAGTTACTGTATAAAGAGAGCTTAGTGTTACGAAATCTATATAGATTTCGTATTTATAAAGTAGATTTATGTGTGCCTTCGTAGGCAAGTTACTGTGTAGAGAAAACTTTGGTTTTATAAACTTATAAAAATATGTAGGTAGGTGATGGGATGAAAAGAAGTAGTGGAATTATAATGCATATAACATCATTACCAGGGAAATATGGTATAGGAACCTTTGGGAAGGAAGCTTATGAATTTGTGGATTTTTTAAAGGATTCAGGACAAAGCTATTGGCAGATACTCCCTATAGGGTGTACTGGATATGGAGATTCACCATATCAGTCCTTTTCGGCCTTTGCAGGGAATCCATATTTTATAGATTTTGATCTGTTGAAGGATGAGGGACTTTTAGAAGAAAGTGATTATAAGGGTGTGGATTTTGGCAAAAATGTGGAGTCGGTAGATTATGAAAAGATATTTTTAAATAAAATGCCCATACTAAAAAAGGCCTATGAAAATGGCTATAAAAAGTATAGTGAACATATAGCAAGGTTTAAGGAAGAAAAGTTTTGGGCTAAGGATTTTGCCCTATATATGGCAGTTAAGGGTAAATTTCAATTGGTAGAGTGGCAAAAGTGGCATGAGGATATAAAACTTAGGAAAGAAAAGGCTCTAGAGAAATACAAAGAAGAATTAAAGGATGAAATAAATTACTGGATTTTTCTACAGGTAATATTCTTTGAACAGTGGACAAAGTTAAAGTCATATGCTAATAAAAAGGGAATAAAGATAATAGGTGATATTCCCATATATGTGGCAGCAGATAGTGCTGATACTTGGGCTAATAGTGAAGTGTTTTTACTTGATGAAGAAAAAAATCCAATTAAGGTGGCTGGATGTCCTCCAGATGCCTTCTCAGCTACGGGACAGCTTTGGGGAAATCCCATATATAGGTGGGACTATTTAGATGAAACTGGATATAAGTGGTGGATAGATAGGATGAAGGGAAGTATATACCTTTATGATGTCATAAGGATAGATCATTTTAGAGGCTTTGAATCCTATTGGCAAGTTCCCTATGGAGAGGATACGGCTGTAAATGGAGAATGGGTAAAGGGCCCTGGTATGAAACTTTTTAATGCTATTAAAAGGGAAATAGGACACATAGCTGTCATAGCAGAGGATTTAGGTTATTTAACAGAGGAAGTTATAGAATTTAGGGAAGATAGCGAGTATCCTGGAATGAAGGTATTGCAATTTGCCTTTGACACCAGAGAGGAAAGTGATTATTTACCTCATAACTATGAAAAAAATTGTATAGTATATACGGGTACCCATGACAATGATACGGTGAATGGGTGGCTTGAAAATGGAATAAAGGAAGATGTAGAGTATTGTAGAAAATATTTAAAATTAAATAGGCATGAAGGAGAACACTGGGGATTTATTAGGGGGGCTTGGAGTAGTGTTGGCCATTTGGCCATAGGGCAAATGCAAGACTTATTAGGTTTAGGAAGTGAAGCCAGAATGAATATACCGTCAACCATAGGTGGCAATTGGAAATGGAGAGTGAAAAAAGAATATTTAACAAGAGATCTAGCTAAGAATATATATGATATTACTAAGTTATATGGAAGGTAGGGTCATTCATGTTAAACAAAGAAGCATTTAAGGATAGTATGGAAAAAATCATTAAAATAGACTATGGAAAAAACTTAGGAAAGGCAAATGATCATGAAAAATATGTGGCCCTATCTAAGGCCATAATGGAACAAATAGTTCATAGATGGATAGATACATTGGAGTCCTATGAAAAAAAGAAAGAAGCCTATTATTTATCGGCAGAATTTTTAATGGGAAGGGCCTTGGGAAATAATCTAATAAATTTAGGGATTTATGAAGATGTGAAAGATACATTAAATGAAATGAATATAGATATTAATAGGATTGAGGAAATAGAAGAGGATGCAGGCCTTGGAAATGGTGGACTTGGAAGATTAGCAGCTTGCTTTATGGATTCAGCTGCAACTTGTAATCTACCCTTAACAGGTTATGGAATAAGATATAGCCATGGTATTTTTAAACAAAAGATAGTGGATGGATTCCAAGTGGAAGAAGGAGATAATTGGTTAAAATATGGAGATCCCTGGTCTTTAAGAAAAGAAGAAGATACGGTTTTAGTAAGATTTTTAGATCAAATAGTAAAGGCTGTTCCCTATGATACTCCTATCATTGGGTATGGAACTAATAATATTAATACTTTAAGATTATGGCAATGTGAGCCCTTATTAGATTTTGATTTTGAACTATTTAATGAGCAAAAATATGATGAGGCTGTAAGGGGAAAAAATAAGGCACAAGATATTTCTAGGGTCTTATACCCAAATGATTCTAATGATGAGGGTAAAATACTTAGACTAAAGCAACAATATTTCTTTGTGTCAGCATCACTACAAGATCTCGTTAGAAAACATAAAAATCTAAATAGGGATTTATTAGATTTTCACAAATATAACTCCATTCAATTAAATGATACCCACCCAACGGTGGCCATACCAGAAATGATGAGACTTTTAGTAGATCATGAAGAGTTAAGTTGGGAAGATGCTTGGAAAGTGACAAAAAAGACCTTTGCTTATACTAACCATACTATTTTATCAGAGGCACTGGAGAAGTGGTGGAATGGGTATTTTAAAAGGATATTACCTAGAATATATGAAATAATAGAAAAGATAGATGAAGAATTTGTTAAGGAGTTAAAGGCTAAGAATTATGAAGATGAAAAAATCTCACAAATGAGAATTGTATGTGATAATATGGTTAAAATGGCACACTTAGCCATATATGGAACCTATGCTACAAATGGAGTTGCAAAGCTTCATACAAATATCTTAAAGGAAACAGAGTTAAATGACTGGTATAAACTGTATCCAGAAAGGTTTCAAAACAAAACTAATGGCATAACTCCTAGAAGGTGGATAAAACTTTGTAATAAGGAATTATCTTCATTTATTACGGAACTTTTAGGAACGAAAGAGTGGGTTAGTAAATTGGATTTATTAAAAAATCTAGAAAAATATGCCCATGATGAAGGGGTATTAAATAGATTTTTATTAATTAAAGATGAAAAGAAAAGACAATTGGCAGATTATATTAAAATCCATGAAGGAATAGATGTGAATAGTAAATCCATATTTGATATTCAAATTAAAAGGCTTCATGAATATAAGAGACAATTGTTAAAGGGCTTTTATATAATTGATCTATACTATAGATTAAAGGAAAATCATAATATGGACATAACTCCAAGGACCTTCATATTTGGGGCAAAGGCAGCACCAGGATACTTTAGGGCAAAGGGAATTATAAAGTTCATAAATGAAATTGCCAATTTAGTTAATAATGATGAGGAAGTAAATGAAAAAATAAAGGTCATATTTGTACAAAACTATAGGGTATCCTATGCTGAAAAATTATTTCCAGCAGCAGATGTATCTGAACAAATATCCACTGCAGGAAAGGAAGCTTCTGGAACGGGAAATATGAAATTCATGTTAAATGGTACTCCTACACTGGGAACCTATGATGGAGCCAATGTGGAAATCGTTGCAGAGGCAGGAGAAGAAAATAATTTCATATTTGGACTTAGGGTAGAGGATATAAAAAAAATTAGGGATTCCTATGATCCAAAGAAATATTATAATGAAATACCAGAACTAAAGAGGGTAGTAGATACTTTAATAGATGGAACTTTTAGTGACGGTGGTACAGGAATGTTTGAGGATATATATAGATCATTACTAGATGGGGCTAGCTGGCATAGGCCAGATAATTATTTCATATTGGCAGATTTTAATATGTATAAAGAGGCCCAAGATAAGGTTAATAAGGCTTATAAGAATAGATTAGAATGGGCAAAAAAATGTTGGCTAAACATGGCTAATGCTGGAAAATTTAGTAGTGATAGGACTATACTTGAATATGCCCATGAAATTTGGAATGTGGATCAAAATCCCATAAGATAGTTTTTTTATTTGATTTCTTTAAAAATGTGACTAGGACGTTGTCCTATAGATTTCTGGTGTATAAACTTGCTTTATGCGGGCCTATTTCAGGAAAATATATTGAAAATCTTTTCCACCCAAGTCCTTGTCACAAGCGAAAGTGTGAATCTTCGTATATAGGTTCATGTGTCATGTTGGAGTAGAATAGGATGTTGTGACGTTCCAGGGTTCCAAAGATT
>NZ_JAOART010000060.1 GCF_025210435.1 Anaeromicrobium sp. | reverse complement strand
GCATCGCTGGTCTACCCATGATTAGGACTCCTTTTCTTATACTATAGATATCTATAATATAAGTTTTTGGAGAAAAAAATTTTATATTCAGTATAAAGCAATTTTAAAACCAATAAATCTATATAGATTTCTTGGTTTTAACGAAAGACGACTAGCGATTAACGGCTAACCAAATCCAACAAACCCTTTGATTGCCAAAAACATTTTTGTATAAAGCTAATTTATCATTACCAAATCTATATGTGTTTAATTAAGTAATTCCACATAAGTTAAACTTATGTGGAATTAAATCTATTACATTGGTAAGTTGTGTAAAACAATAGTGAATATAACCATTCCTAATAATGCAAATGGATAAGTTGCTCCATATCCTGCTGCTGGATCATCACTTCCAACTGCATCTATGGCAGCTCCAAGTCCAGGAGTAGAAGTCATACCACCACAAATCGCTCCCGATAACATAACCCAGTTAATCTTAAATACATATCTTCCTATGAAGAAACCTATACACATAGCTACAACACCTACAACTAAAGATACTGCTGCTAAGAATGCTCCACCATGAGTTAGGGCATAGAATACTTTAAATCCATATCTAAGTCCTACAATAGCTAGGAAGAATGCAAGGGCTACCTGTCTTACAACACCTAATATTTTATTATTCATTCTAAAGTTTATAAATCCTATTTTTCCAATATGTCCCAATACCAAAGAACCTACTAATACTCCCCCAGTTGAACCTAAACCAAACCAACCTAATGGCCCTAGGTATATTTTAAACTTACCTATTGTATATCCTACAAAACAAGCTAGAGCAAAACCAATTAAATCAAAAGGCACTTCTTCAATCTCTTTACCTGCGGCAACTTCCGCCTTTGCCTTTGCAAATTCTTCTCTAAGTTGTTTTTGTTCTTTTTCCACATTAATACCAAAGATTTTAGGGAAGAAGTTAACAGCTAATATAACTATGATAACACCAAATGGATATCCAATGGCATGACCTACACCTATACCTGCTTCTGCACTAGTTATGAACTGTTGTGTTAATTCTGGTGTTAATTCTGGTGTGTTTTGTGCATTTAATTCTCCAGATGGGTCTATTATTTTTAGTACCTTATTTTTCTCTACATCTGTCATTTCTGAATATATTTCTGCCTTATGAGTTGCATGTCCCTTAGCCGTTTCTATGGCAGCGGCCAAACCAGGAGACGAAGTTAATGCTCCCGTATATACTCCAGATATTTCATATGGAGTAGAATCAGAACCTAAGCTAGACCCTACTAAAGTCATTCCATAAGTTGCAGTTGCACCTAAAAAGGTAATTATAAATCCTAATAAAACAAACTTAGCGCCATATTTCTTAAGAACTGTACCCATGTCCTTAGCGGCTAAAAGTCCCACTGCTGCAACGAATAAAATTAAGAATAAAAAGAAAAAATCCTTACTTACAACACCAGCCTTAATAAGCTTTTGAGCCGCTTTAAAACCTACTTCTCCTTCACCTATATTCTTAGCATAACCAAGGGCCCACGACCCTATTAAGAGGCCTGAAAATAGTGTTCCTGAAACTCCAAAGTTAAATTTTCCAAACTTGATTTTACCAAACAATAATCCCGTAAATACTGATATAAACATAAGTATAAATGGATTGGTTAACCAGGCAACTACATCAAATTTCATTATGACTTCCCCCTTTATTTTTGTTAAATATTTGTTAATTCTTTTTCAATATCCTTACGTTGATTATATAAATGCAAGTTTCATTCCAAAACTTGCATGTTTGAAAACGTTTTTTCAACTATTTTTAGGAGTTTATCTGTAAATAGTACGACAAAAAGCATAACAAATATTTTTTTACAAAATTTGGTTTGTTAATATTATAACAGACCCCTGGAAGATTGTCAAAAATGTATCATTATTTACCACTTACCAGTGGTAACTGGTAAATATTTTACCACCTATTTTCTTATACTATATTTTTCTATTTTTCTTCTCAAAGTTATTCTAGATATGCCCAAGGCTTGAGCTGTCTTGGTTATATTCCATTTATTTTTCCTCAAGACCCTACTTATAGTTTCCATTTCCACATGTTCCAAATTCATTCCCTTAATAGCTGGAGTATTTTCAACGCTATGATGACTTATAACATTTTGGGGCAAGTCTTCCACTTCTATGAAGTCATTTTCCTGAAAAATCATAATTCTCTCAATAAAGTTCTTTAATTCACGGACATTTCCCTTCCATTCGTAGTTTATACATATGTCTAAAGCTTCTGGACACATACCTAATACATTTTTATCCAGTTTATTATTATAACTGTTTATAAAGTACCCTATTAAATCTTTAACGTCTTCCTTTCTCTCCCTTAAGGGTTTTAAATTTATAGGAATGATATTTAATCTATAGTATAAATCCTCCCTAAAGTTCCCCTTTTTAATTTCTTCTAATAAATTTTTATTAGTTGCGGCTATTATATTAGCAGCAAAACACTTTTCCTTCGTACTACCTAGACTCCTAAACTTCTTTTCTTGCAATACTCTTAAAAGTTTAGCTTGTAATAATATATCCATATCTCCAATTTCATCTAAAAATAAAGTTCCACCATTGGCTTCTTCTATAAGTCCACTCTTATGATTTTTAGCATCAGAAAAGGCACCCTTTTCATAACCAAACAACTCACTTTCTTGAAGACTTTTTGGTATGGCAGCACAATTTAGAGCAATATAAGCCTTATCCTTTCTAATTCCATTAAAGTGAATAGATTTAGCCACCACCTCTTTTCCCGTACCGCTTTCTCCTTGTATTAGTATGAAAGTATCGTGGGGAATATTAGATACCTTTTTAATTACGGCCTTAACCTTCATAGTATATTCACTATTTCCAACTAGACTTATACCATTTTTATTATCCTCTTTGGATAACTCTCTAGATTTTTTTATATATTTTATGTTATCTTCTATGGTTTTCTTTATTTCTTGAATATTAAATGGCTTTGTAAAATAATCATTAGCACCTAACTTCATAGCTTCTACTGCTAATTTCACTTCACTTATATAGGTAATCATTATTATTATGCACTTCTTATTTTTCCTCCTAATTTTTTCCAGGACCTTTAAGCCACTTATCCCCCCTAAGTTTATATCTACTATTAATATATCTGGTTTATGTTTTTCAAATAGCTTTATACCTTCTTCTCCAGATGATGCTGAGTATATTTTGTCTGTAAAAGTTTTCAATCCAAGACTTAAGGATAATCTAATACTTTTTTCATCATCAATTATTAATATTTTCATAATCTTACTCCCCTTTAAAATCAAGTATAAACTCTGTATATTTTCCTTCTTCACTATTTACAGTTATACTACCTCCATTTTCTACGACTATATTATGAACCACATATAATCCAAGGCCATTGCCCTCCTCCTTAGTGGTAAATAGAGGATTAAATACTTTATCTATCATTTCTTTTTTTATACCATTTCCATTATCTCGAATTACTATTTCCACATGATTATTTCCTTTAGGCCCTACCTTCACATGGATAATTCCATATTCCCCTACTGCCTGTATACTATTTTTCAGTATATTTACAATAACCTGCCTAATTCCCATAGGATCTATTTTTATATTAGGAATATTAGGTGATATTTCCTCTATTATACGTATCATTTTATATTTAATTTGAGAATTTAATATGTTAAGGGCACTATTAATAATATGATACACATTAGCCTCCACCCTCTCATTTTTACTAATTCTAGTAAAGTCTAAAAAGTTAATAACCATAGTGTTTAAAACATCAACTTCATCGTTTAAAGCACTAATTATGTCTTCCCTAACATTTTCATCCTCTATATTCTCCCTTAAAACTTCTAATAAATTAGTCATTCCAGCTAGTGGATTTCCTATTTCATGGATTATGGCAGAGGATAATTGTCCCATAGTCTCTAATCTATCTTTTATTTTAAGCTCCTTTTCTAATAGCTTTATTCTCGTTAAATCCCTTAATATACATACTATACTCACAATTCCTTCTTCCTTATCTAGGACAGGAGATATGACCACATCTACAGGAATTTCTTTATTGTGTATATTATTTATTACAAATTGTCCTTCTGTAGTTTTTTTATTCTTTAGATCTATGATTTCTTCAGATAGTCCTAACAGTTTTAATAACTCATCACTAGATTTATCTATTATTTCTTCACTTTTTATTCCCGTAATATTTTGAGCCACCCTATTAAAAATTGCAATGTGGCCACAGTCATTTATAACAATTATTCCACTACCTGCACTTTTTAATATGTTATCTAAGTATTTCCTCAAATTCTTTTCCCTTTTATGCATTAGTTTAAGAGCCACTATTTTCTTATAAAGTTCTATAGCCATATTCCTAAAGGATATTTCTAGTTCCCTTATTTCACTATTATTATTCAATTCAATATCCTTTGTGTTTAAAACTCCCTTATCTATATTATCACTAATTTTTCTAGTGTAATTGACCAGATCCTTTATGGGCCTTACAATGCTATTAGCAAGGGAAATACTGAGGATTAATATTAAGCTTAAAATAACTAATAGATAGGAAAGAAATTTACTTTTGATCACATTTATTTCATCTAATATGGATTTCTCATCCTTTTCAACTATGATCATGCCATTATAATTTTTTATTTTATTAAAGGATATATACACATTACTAAAATCCTTCCTATAAAGACCTGTGCCCTTTTCATATTTTCCTGCTAATTCCTTTAAATCTATAGTTTTTCCATCTATACCTACATTTCTCTTTAAATACATTTTTTCATATACATTATCATGGGGACTTACTAAAACCTTAGTATCCGTATCTATCACATATATATGTCCATCATATATTCCATAAGCCTTATTAACAATATTTTTTATAGCTCTTAAGGGTACTCCCCCTCCTATTATTCCTTTTACCTCATTAGTTATAGGGTCCATTATAGGTACGGCTATCATAATATGGGGTTGCTTTACAATACTCCCCACAAATACTTTACTTATGTAACTACTTTTTTCTTTCATTACATAATTATAATAATCCCTATCCACATAACTTCTTTCATATATTATGTCATTATGGGGTTTACTATATAGTATTTTCCCTTCTGGGGACATGAAAATTATAACATCAATCCAATGGTACCCTATATATGCCTTATCTATCTCTCTTTTCACATTATCCATATCATTAACATTCACATTCCTAGCTAAATACTCTATAACACCCTTTGCATCAGATAAATATTGAGATACTTGGTCTGATGTGGTATTACTTATAGTTTCATTTTTATCTATTATTTGTTGTCTAATCTTTTTTGTAAACAAACCATAGGATACAAATGCCGTTAGTACTATGGATATTAATGCTAACACTATTATTATTGTTGGTATCTTTAACTTTAAACTTCTAATAAAAACCACATCCCTCCACATACTATTTTACATCACTTTGTGGCTATATTCTATATAATCACATTATATAGAATATTTATTCATTTCATCATGCTATTTTTATTTACTATAATAAAAAGGCCTCCTTTTTAAAGGAGACCAATTTATTATTCTTCATTATTCTTATCTTCGTCAATTTTAACTTCATCATCAATTTTTATTTCATCGTCAATTTTAATTTCTTCCGTATCTAATTTCATTTCATCTGCTACCACTTCTCTGTTTACTTTATTTAAACTTATTTTATTTCCATTAAAAAGTTCATCAAACTCTTCTGCATTTAATGTTTCAACTTCAAGTAAAGTTTCTGCTATTAAATAAAGTTTTTCCATGTTATCAGTTAAAATTTGCTCTGCTCTTTCATATCCCACATCTATAATTCTTCTTATTTCAGCGTCTATCTTAGAAGCAACTTCTTCAGAGTAATTGCTCTTTGAAGAGAAATCTCTTCCTAAGAATACTTCTTCATCACTATTATAACTAATTGGACCTAGGGCATCACTCATACCATATTTAGTTACCATGGCTCTAGCTATGGATGTAGCCCTTTCTATGTCATTACTAGCTCCCGTACTAATATCATCTAAAACTAATTTTTCAGCCATTCTACCACCAAGTAGACTTACAATTCTTTCTTCCATCTCACTCTTAGTAGTATAAGACTTTTCTTCCTTAGGTAGATACATGGTAAATCCACCAGCTCTGCCCCTTGGGATTATAGTTACTTGGTGTACTGGATCAGAATTTGGAAGCATTTTAGATACTAAAGCATGGCCGGCTTCATGGAATGCTGTAAGCTTCTTATCCTTTTCCGTAATAACTTTACTCTTTTTCTCTGGCCCTGCAATAACCTTAGTTATGGCTTCTTCCACAATAGGCATTTCAATTGTCTTTTTATTAGCTCTAGCAGATAAAAGGGCTGCTTCATTCATTAGATTTTCTATATCTGCTGGAGTAAATCCAGGTGTTCTTTTTGCTAAGACTTTTAAATCCACATCATCTGCAAGGGGTTTATTTCTAGCATGAACTTTTAGTATGGCCTCTCTACCCTTAACATCAGGAACTCCAACCATTACTTGACGGTCAAATCTACCTGGTCTTAAAAGGGCTGGGTCTAATATGTCCGGTCTATTTGTAGCCGCAATTATTATTATTCCCTCATTTACACCAAATCCATCCATTTCTACTAATAATTGATTTAATGTTTGTTCTCTCTCATCGTGTCCACCACCAAGACCTGCTCCCCTTTTTCTACCTACAGCATCTATCTCATCAATAAATACTATACAAGGAGATTCTTTTTTGGCCTGTTCGAATAAATCTCTAACGCGAGAAGCACCAACACCTACAAACATTTCAACAAAGTCAGAACCACTTATACTAAAAAATGGAACTCCAGCTTCTCCTGCCGTTGCACGAGAAAGATATGTTTTTCCTGTTCCTGGAGGTCCAACCATAAGGATTCCCTTTGGTATTCTAGCTCCTAGTTCTATATATTTTCTAGGATTTTTAAGGAAATCTACAACTTCTTGTAACTCTTCCTTTTCTTCTTCTAGGCCTGCCACATCATCAAATGTAACTTTCTTATGTTCATCTTCCTTATGAAGTTTTGCACGACTTTTACCAAATGACATGACACGACTTCCGCCACCTTGAGATTGCTGCATAAATATGAACCAAAATGCTCCAAATATTAAAATCATAAATATGGTCGGAAGTATTTCAAAGAACCATGGAGTTTTTGCAGGAGGTTGTGCAGTAACCTTTAACTTACCTGCTTTTATTTTAGGAAGTATATATTCTTGCACCAATGCTTCTGATTTCATTACAGAAGGTATATATGTTTCAAAAGGCTCATTCCCTTTTAGTGTTCCACTTACGTTATTTTCCACAATATCAATTTCAGATATATTTCCCTTTTGAAGCTCTACTATAAAGTCTGATATCCCTATCTTTAATCTTTCTTGTGTCGGCTGACCATAAAACTGCACAATCAAGATTATTACTACGAATATTAGAATGTAAAAGCTAGCTCCCTTAAAAAACTTCTTCAACAGAAGCCCTCCCTTCTATTATTTCACTATACATTCCTTAATTTTATCATATTTTTAAATTTTTAAAAAGGATTCCTTTAGTAAAGATATATTATATAAAGATCTATTTCCCTTTTGTATAACTTACTTTGAGAATTTTTCCAGTATTTCTCTTTATCTTATGTAAATTACTTCTCCTATAACCTATTACCCATAATATTTCATCACCACTTACTAGTATGGGAATTTCACTTCTTTCATCCTTTGGAATTTTTTCGTCTATGAAATAATCCTTTAACTTTTTCGTACCTTTAAGGCCTAATGGTTTGAATTTATCTCCATTACGCCTATTCCTAATAAATAATTCTTTAATTTCATCAAAATCAAAGTACATATTATATTTACCATTATCAGAAGAATTATATTCATCCATATTTACAATTTCTCCATAAATATATCCATTTAATTCTTCTATATAAACTTTCTTTCCTATTTCCATAGTATACAGGAAGTCTTTATTCTTAGAATTTTCTCTTTTTTTAACAACTATTTTTTCATACTTTACTAGGGATATGAGGTTTTTAGGTAGATCTATAGAACTTCCACTCCTAGCACGCTCTATAAACTTTATTAAATCTTCCACATGCTTTTTTTCTATATTTTTCAAATCATTACATATGTATAATATACATTCCCTTATTATTCTACTTTGAATGGCCTTATGGCATTTATTAAATTCTAGCCTATCTATTATTACTTTACCCACTTCTTCTTTTATTACCCTATTATAAGATTCTTTCACACATTCATTTAAAAATTTTTTATCTTCTTTTATTAACTCTGATGTTCTAAATAGGGTTTCTTTTATATTTTTATTAAAATGTTCACTTATATATGGAATCAATTCTAATCTTATTCTATTTCTAGTATATATGGATTCTAAATTAGTTTTATCTATTCGTGGGTTCAATTCATTTATTTGGCAATACTTTTCTATTTCTTTTCTTCTAATATTTAAAATGGGCCTAATTATTTCATCCCTTTTATAATCCATAGCACAAAGACCTTCTATTCCACTGCCACGCATAAATCTCATAAGCATGGTCTCTGCTTGATCATCTAAATTTTGAGCTACAGCAATTTTATTTCCCCCCACCTTTTTCAAAACTTCATAAAAGTATTTGTATCTTAACTCTCTGCCTCCCTCTTCAAAGCTTATACCCTTATTTTTACTGTATTCTTCCACATTTTCACTATATATATAGGACGGAATTTCTAATTTTTTACAAAATTCACTAACATATTGGGCATCTTCATCTGCTGCCTTTCCCCTATATTTATGATTCAAATGAACTCCATATATTTGAATATTATACTTTTCTTTAATTTTAAAAAGTAAGTGTAACAAAGAAATAGAGTCAGGGCCTCCTGATACTCCAACTACTATTTTTTCATTAACTTGGATTAAATTATGTTCTTCAATAGTTTGCAAAAACTTCTCTATCATACTTTCTATCCTCACTCCATATATATTGTAGTATTTCTATATAATCAGTCCAAAACCCTTTTTAAATTCAGGATTAATACACTTAAAAAAAATACGATACTAGATATTAACATATAATTAACAACCCTGTCTATTTTAAATTTTATTTTTTTCATTCTAGCTATTTTATAATTATTCTCTAAAGACTTCACTACCTTTAAGAAATCCTTAAGACTAATATTCCCATCTAATCCATCCCCTAATAATTTCAATTGGGCCTTACCCATGCCTACATTTTTACATTTCCTAATTAATAGGTCTGCCTTTCCCACTCCTTTTTTGAAATCTTTTTTCAAAATCATATTAATAATAAGCAAGGTGAGACTAAACAAATCATAACTTTCCTCAGCCTTCCTAATACCTTTATTAAATTTACTTCTATCGTACAATAGGGTAAATTCCCTTATACTCTCCCCCTTTTTACTCACTCCACCCATATCTATAATCTTTACTTTATTATCATCCGTAATTATTACATTTTCACCCTTTAAATCTCCATAGATATATTTTTTCCCATGTATATGTTCTAAAAAAGAGCCTATTTCCCAACCTATCTTCCATATATGCCCTTCATCAAATTTATTTTCCTTTATATATTCTTTTATATTCTTACCACTAAACAAATCCATTACTATGAAATAATACACCTTATTTCTTATCTGAAAATCATCCATATCATAAACCTTTGGAGTATAATAACTTTTCAATTCATTTAAGAATTTATGCTCCCTAGTTATGGAATTTATATTCTTTGTTATCTTTAATGCTTTTATATTTTTATCCTCATCCACAACCTTATAGACAGCACCAATCCCCCCTTGTCCTATCTTTTCTATTACCCTATATATTTTTTTATTCCATTTTCCCTTTATAACCTTAATCATAACTTCACCCGCATAAAAACTAAACTCTCAATTCACAATTTGAGAGTTTAAATATTTTAGTCTATTTAATAGATTTCGTAACGCTAGGCTTTCTTTATACAGTAACTTGCCTACGAAGGTAAATATATTGAAAATTTTTGGAATTGAGGAACGTCACAACATCCTATGCTAGCTCAACATGACTCATGAACCTATCTACGAAGATTCACACTTTCGCTTGTGACAAGGACTGGGGTGGAAAAAATTTTCAATATATTTACCTGAAGTAGGCTCATATAAAGTTGGTTTATAAATGCGAAATCTACACTATATTATCTCGAAGAAAACCCTCTTCTACTATTTCTTCCTTTTTATCCTCCATAAGCCTTACTGCACCCTTTATGGCCATAGCCGTAGGGGTAGTTCCTCCACATTTTAACTCATTTACTTTTTTCTTTACTAAATCTAAATCACTAGTAAAATCACATATAACCTTATAATATTCATCCCCATGGGGAAATCCTATTAGGGCAACTTCACTTTTTCCAACTCTACCTATCAAACTATCTATCAAATCCAAGATGCTTTCCTTTCCCTTATCCATCCTATGAACCATACTTGAACTACAGTCCATCAAAATACAGCATTTTAATGATATATTCTCAGATAGTTTATCCACATAATCTACAATTTTACTTCTGTCTTTAGGACTTATGCCATTCATATTAGTCCCTAATATTTCTTGTAATTCCTCGTTAACCACATTGTGTATAGTCATATTCATAGTCTTTTGAGTCATAACACACATGGTTCTTCCTAACTTTTCTATAGTAGACCTTTCCCACATGCCTCCACCTGCATTGGCTATATTCTCAATCTCTAACAAGGACTTTTCATTAGATTCGTTGGCCTTTATTATTCCAATAGCATTAACTACTATGCCTTTTTCCTTCGCCAATTTAGATTCATATACAGGATCTCCACCTATATTAGACTTCCCATCTGTAGCTATTATAATTTGTTTTATCCATGTATCCTTCATAAATACACCTCCCCTTTAACATAAGTAATTTCCATTTTTTTCATATGTTATACTTTCAGAGGCCTATAAATTTTAACAAAAAAAATCTTTGGACTTTTCGTCATATCCAAAGATTTTTCTAACCTATGCGCACTTATTAGGAGACCACAT
The DNA here is from genome assembly GCF_025210435.1 of Anaeromicrobium sp. Classification (GTDB taxonomy): domain Bacteria; phylum Bacillota; class Clostridia; order Peptostreptococcales; family Thermotaleaceae; genus Anaeromicrobium. The sequence continues at coordinate 34,624 of NZ_JAOART010000060.1, read as the reverse complement.
TTTAGATACTAAAACGGTCATATCATCCTTTATTTCATTATCATACTTAACTATAGCCTCATCTAATAATTTATCTGCTATGTCCTGAGGATTTCTACTCTTGTTATTTTTCAAGAAATCTAATACCCATCCTTCCTTATCCGCATCACTAATACCATCTGACATCATTATTACAAAATCACCCTCATCTAATTTATATCCAAAGGTTTCTATATCCACATTATTCAAAATTCCTATTGGCAATGAAGTTGACTTTATAGGCTCCACCTCCCCATTTTTCCTTTTGATATAGCTAGATGCTGCTCCTATCTTTACAAATTCAACTTTCCCCGTATATAAATCCACCATGGATAAATCCATAGTAGAAAATATCTCATCAGAGGATTTTAATACTAATATGGAGTTTATGGTCTTTATGGCTAAATCCTTTTCAAAACCAGCTCCCATGAGCTGTTCTAATATGTTTATAGTTACTTTACTCTCTTTATTAGCTTTCTCACCAGAACCCATACCGTCACTAAGGGCTATCATATGTTTACCATCTTCTAGATCTAAGAAGGAATAATTATCTCCACAAATCCACCTATTATCTTTAGCAACCCTAGCTACTCCCGTGGCTATCCTATACTTGTGAGCCTCTTCTAAAACAAATACACATTTATCATCACCCATATTACACATACGCTTTTTGCACACCAAGTCCTTTCCGACCACGTTAGACACTAGGCCAATTATTTTTTCTTCGCATTGGCCTCTACCATAACATGTCCTTTTTTGAATTTCTATTTCAAATTTATTTTCCTTCTCTAAAACATTTATTTTGTCCACCTGAATTTGAGCTTTATCAAAGGCCACGTATAACGCATCTTCCACATGGGTTAAAAAATTTACATTGTTATTCATATCCTCAGCCAAATTATTAAATATTTCAGATATGCCTTCAAATTGTTCTCCTACTAGCCTTCTATTTTCTAAATTCTTTTTCTCCCAATGATAATTTAATTTCCATATCTCAAATCGATCTCGTATGGATTGAGTTAATAATTCTACCTTAATACATCTTTTCTTTAATATTTCAGGAACTTTACTGTTTTTTAGTACCCCTTCACTTTCTAATAGGGAAATACTCTCTACCACTCCATTGTACATGGAATAAAAATTATTTTGCCAACAACTTCTGCACATACCACAATCAGAACATACTTTACCAGCCACCTCATCTACCATCCTAGAAACTTCCTCGTTATCTATTTTCCTCTCCTTATCTGCTATATTCTTATATGTGGACGCCAAATCTAGGAAGGCACTTGAGTATTCTTTTAATTTTTTCACACCTATATTCTTTATCTTTTCACTATACAAGCTATCCTCTGTAGTATTAGATCCCACAAAATTCTTTGTATACTCTAATAAGGACTTAGGCATAAACAAAAACATTATAAAGGCAATTATCATTTCCTCATGCTGTATGAATACTTCTGTAGTTCCATTAACATAGAATGTAAGTATTATATTTCCAAGAAGCATCCCCACTATGGATGCCCATTTACCTAAATCCTTAAAAATACCAGATAAAAGTCCACAAAATCCGTATATACCCACTATATAAGGTGCATCCACACTAGACATACTAGTAATAATTCCTATGGTTATACCCGTACTAGCTCCAATACTGGCTCCCCCATTATATGCAAATAATATAACTATTAATATTCCAAACATATTTTTAATTTCATAACTTCCAATAAATAAATCCGAAAGGCCAGAAATAATAACAGCTACGAAAATAGCCATACATACTACTTCTTCGTTAGATAATATACTTCTATTAGATCTTTTTAGAAGAACTGGTACACAATAGTAGACTATATAAGTAAATACAAAGACCACTAAAGCCTCAAATGATAACATTAACATATCGTATAGATATAGCCCGTTTAAATAAATATATATACTTCCTGATATTAAAATACTTACAGAGGATATGATTCCTATAACATGGGCCTTATAATTTATCCTTTTCATGTAGTAAAAAACAGAATACGCTATTATCATTCCAAACATATATTTTCCAATATTAAAATCCATTCCAGTACTAGTTATACCTCCTAAAACAGACACGGCCAAATATATATTTTTTCTATTTTGGCTAACTAAAAAACCAAATAATGCAATGCCAAATGGAGCTAGTCCACCTAATATATGAGCTCGTCCCAATAAAAAAGCTCCTATTATGAAAAGGATCACATCTTTCCTATAAAACTCTTTTAATATATCCGAATTTTCATACTTAAAAACAGAATCTGTAGTATCTACATATTGACCTTCATATGAAAAAGCATCGTATTTTTCCATCCAATCACCGCCTTTGATTTGTTAGTGCAAATTATATCACGTAGAAATTTAAATAATTTGTCAACTTAGGTAAGGTCCATATAAAGAAATTTTAGACATATACTGATTATATTTAACAGAGTTTTTTTATTTTACTTTCTTTTTAGATAAAAAATAAAACCATGCTCCATTTTGAGCATAGTTTTCATTGTCATTCTTTGACTATATTAAAATTTTTATGGAATATTTTTTTTATTTTGTCATATGATCTATCTTTTTCTAACAAAATCCTTTTTATATTAGAAATTTCTTTACTTATAACGATCCTTTTCAAATATTTCTTTTATATTTTCTTTAGAAGCAAGGGCAAGCATAAGTTTTATTCTAGCCTTTTGACCCGGAAGACTTCCTCCAAATATAACTCCCGCTTCACGTAACTCTCTACCTGCTCCCTCATATCCATAAGTATCTAGGACCCTTCCCATATGGCATCTTGAAACCATCACTATTTTTACACCCTTTTTAATGGCATATTTAACTCCTTCTACCATTAAAGGGGGAATATTTCCCCTTCCCATAGCTTCTAGTACAATACCCTTAGTTCCTGTATCAACACAATATTTTATCAATTTTGAGTCCATACCTACTGCTGTTTTTATTAAATCTACTCGACTTTCAACAGAGTCCGTTTCTATATAAGTATGCTTAGTAATATGTCTATAAAATATCACTTCATCGTTATCTACTATTCCTAAAGGTCCAAATTCTGGTGATTTAAAAGTATCTAATGTTAAAGTATGAGTTTTAGTCACTTCATTTGCTGCATTAACTTCATTATTCATAACTACCAAAACACCTTTATTTTTTGCTTCTTCACTAATAACCGTACATATGGCTGCCGAAATATTACTAGCCCCATCATAACCAAGCTCCGAATTACTTCTCATGGCTCCTACAACAATGATTGGCTTGTACGTATTAATAGATAAATCTAGAAAATAGGCTGTTTCCTCTAAAGAATCTGTTCCGTGGGTTACTACTACTCCTGTTATATCTTCCCTTGCCACCAATCTCTTTACTAATTTTGATAATTCCAACATTTTTTCAGGAGACATATGTGGTCCAGGTATTCTAGCAAGCTCTATTGGCTCTATATCTGCATACTTATCTATATTCGTCACCATGGACATGATTTGTTCTCCAGATAAAGCAGGAATTGCCGCTGATATTTTAGGATCTATTTTCATAGATATGGTTCCACCAGTAAATACAATAGCTACTTTTTTTCTCATTAATATCCTCCTCTATATACTTTTAAAGTGTCTATCCTTATTTTACTATATAATCAATTTATTTCTATTAATTTGTCCCAGTTCTTTAATTTGTTAAGAAATCAGTATTTAATTCTTAATTATTTTAATTTAAGGTTAAAATAATTTCAATATATTTTCCTGAAGCAGGCCCACATAAATCCAACTTCCAAATAATAAATCTATAATTAGGATGTGAATAAATGGATAAAAAAATTACCACATATTTATTTAAAGTTAAATCCTTAAATTTTTTAGATTCCTTGGTTTTAAAATTGTTTTATACAGTAACTTGCCTACAAAGGAAACTATTGAAATTTTTTTGAATTGAGGAACGTCACAACATCCTATGCTACTTGAACATGACTCATGAACCTATCTACGAAGATGCACACTTTCGCTTGTGACAAGGACTTCAAAGGAAAAAATTTTCAATAGTTTCCTGAAGTAGGCTCACATAAAGCTGGCTTATAAATACGAAATCTATTTATTTTTAAAGTATACTTTAAAAATAAAAAAAGGATTAGATTTTAAATAATCTTACCCCTTTTTTGTTCATGTACTAATCCTTCTAAATTATCATATTCACTTATAAGTATCTTATCTTTTCCAATTCTATCTAATATTCTTTTTAAAATTACAGCCCCTGCATATATAATGTCTGCTCTTTTAGGCTGCAACCCTGCTATTCCTTTTCTTTCCTCTAAAGTCATTTTCTTTAATCTATCTATGATCATATCTATATTTTTTCTTTCTAGCTTAGTATTATGGACCTCATCTTCATTATAAACTATCATTTTCTTATCCATAGATACCATGGTTGTGGCTGTACCACCTATTCCCACAAGCCAATCTATAGGTTTATCCTTCATAATGTCTATTATATCTTTTATACTCTCATCTATATAATCTATAAGTTTTTCTTCCTCTGCCTTTGTAACCAATTGATTTTCTATGAATTTTTCCGTTAACCTAACAGCACCTATGTTTATGCTTTCTAATAGTTTAATATTTTTACTATCTCCATAAATAAATTCTGTACTTCCTCCACCAATATCTATTATGAGAATATTCCCCACTTGCCCTAGACCCATTATGACTCCTAAATATCCTAATCTGGCCTCTTCCTCACCTTTTATCACATGGACCTTTTTACCTGTTCTACTAAATACAGCATCTACAAATTCATTTCTATTTTTAGCATCCCGAACGGCACTAGTAGCTATTATGGGAATATTTTTAATTCCTTCATTTTCTGCCCTAGATACAAAGTCTTCTATGGCATCCACACTAATATTTATTCCTTCTTGAGATAAACAACCTGTATGATCAACCCTTTGTCCAATACGGGTACTATTTAGCATCTTTTTTCTATTTACTTTACCATCTTTTTCTTCCCATATTAAAAGCCTTATGGAATTAGTCCCCACATCTATAGCTCCATATTTATCCATGTCAAACACCTCTTAGTATTTAAATTAAGGTTATAGATTTCGTAGCTCCAAGCTCTCCTTATACAGCCCTTTGCCTAGGAAGGTAAATATATTAAAAATTTTTGGAACCCTGGAACGTCACAACATCCTATGCTACTCCAACATGAAACATGAACCTGTCTACGAAGATTCACACTTTCGCTTGTGACAAGGACTTGGGTGGAAAAGATTTTCAATAGTTTCCTGAAATAGGCTCACATAAAGCAAGTTTATACACCAGAAATCTATAGTTAGACATATAGCTAACCGTTCCTATACATTATAAAACCGAGACAAAATGTCTCGGTATTATTATCTAGCTACTTCTCTTTGCTCCATGTCCATTTGAACGTCTAGAAGACTTCATAGATTTCTTCATGGATTGTTGTTTTTCATCACTATCTTTTAAGAACTGAGAAAGCTTATCCTCAAAACTCAAAGCCCTTTCTTGTGGTTTCTTTTTCCATTGAGGGCCATCCTGTTTCTTGAATCTCTTTGGCCTATTACCACTAGTAGCATTAGAATTATTAGAGTTAGTATTAGGCATAGCCTTTCTAATAGATAAACTTATTTTTCCTTTTTCATCTAAACCAATAATTTTAACCTTAACCTTTTGGTTTTCCTGTAAATGAGAAGCTATATCCTTTACATATCCATCTGCCACCTCTGAGATATGGCATAAACCTGTTTTTCCTTCTGATAGTTGAATAAAAGCACCAAAGCTAGTTATACTTGTAACAGTGCCCTCTACAACTTTACCTATTTCAACGGGCATAAGTAAAATCTTCCTCCTTTTAAATAATAAACAATTGCTGATACAATTATATGTCATATTTATACTAGTGTCAATATAAGTAATTTCTAAGGTTTTATGGATTTATTTGCATCTATGTATATAATTTCATTTTCCTGAACCATTTTTAGTTCTTCCCTGGCAACCCGTTCCACAAACTCTATACTATTACTATTTTCATACTCATATTCTAAGGATTTCTTAACTTCCTTTAGACCTTTTAATTTTTCTTCTAAAATTATTTTTTCTTCTTCCAATTTATGTATTTTCATTTTGCAATACCCAAAGGTCCCTCCTACATATAATAACAACAATATAAAAATTATATGCAAAACTTTAATTTTTTTTCTTTTTCTCTTTTGCATACCCTAATCTCTCCTAGCATTCAATATACATATTTATTAGAACATTTCTATGGATTTTTAAAAAATCCTCTTTATTTTTTATCTTTAATGTATTTTAAATATTTTCTAGTATCTTTTATTACCCTATTAGGTATCTTTTTTATTCTCTTTAATTTTCTCATATGGGGTTTTGTGATTTTTTGTATCTTCCTAAGAGGAATTTTACCCATATGAAATAATTTTTTTATAGGGTTTATTATTATCTTTATAATAATTTTTTTCACTTTAACTAAAGTTCTTACTATAAATGTAATTATGATTTTACTTAAAAGTAAATTATATGATAGGGCCCCTACAAAGAATCCTCCTATAGTATAAAATCTAATTTGCCCCTCATTGCCAAATACTAATACTAATGTGGCTATTATGGATATGAGTATCCAAAATATGAAATCCTCCACCATAGTGGCTATCTTCTTAGGTGAAAATATGAGCCTAAATATACGATATAGATCATATATGAATCCAATTATTATTCCACCATATAAAGTTACTAAAAACACGTAGGTCTGCTCAGATACATATGTCCACATATAATCACCTCTTAAAAAAAATAACCGCTAGGCGGTCATCTGTTATTTTTTATTTTTCATGTTAAATCTAGGATTTAATAAGTCTATAGATTTCGTAACACTAAGTTTTCCTTATACAGCAACTTGCCTATAAGGGAAAATATATTGAAAATCTTTGGAACCCTGGAACGTCACAACATCCCATGCTACTTTAACATGACTCATGAACCTATATACGAAGATTCATACTTTCGCTTGTGACAAGGACTTGGGTGGAAAAAATTTTCAATGGTTTCCTGAAATAGGCTCACATAAAGTCCGTTTATAAATACGAAAACTATACTATTTAAACATTTTACCTAAAAAGCCTACACCTTTGCTTCCTAAGGATTCCTTATCTGTATATACCATAGAATCTACAATACCTTTAACAACCACATTCCCATCTTCTAAGTTTAATTTGTTCATATCAAGTTCACTGCCTCTTATGGTTAAAATTCCTTTAATAGTCTCTAGTATTACGGCATTTTCATCAAAACTATGTACATGTTCAACTCCCGATATGCTGATTTTTTCTCTATCTTCAAGAATAATATTTTGACTTCTTCCCTTTATACTTCTTCTTTCTTCCATATTATCACCCTTCTTAAAGCCTTCTTCTTAATTAAAGTTATGAAAGAATATGGATTTTTATTACATAAAAAGAAACCTAACATTAGATTTCTAAGTTAGGTTTCTACTTAATCACTTCATACATGGTCTTAGAAGTTTCCTTAGTTACATGGTCTAATAATTCTAGTACCTTTATAACAGATTCTCTTTCACCATATGTAATACTTATATTATCGTTTATATTTACTATTGATGAAGGTTTAGCTAATTTATCGTTTATTTTCACTCTACCTTGTTCACAGGCTTCCTTTGCTACAGTTCTTCTTTTAATCAACCTAGAATTTTTAAGAAATTTATCTAGTCTCATTTTTTTCCTCCCATATGACAAAAAGCCTTCCTTTAGACAAACTCTCAAGGCTGACTTTTTTAATAATATCTTCTAGTACAATAAAAAAGCAGACTAGCTGCTTTTTTTATTATAATCTATTAAGCATTTACCATGTCTTTTAAAGCTTTTCCTGCTTTGAATACAGGTGCCTTAGAAGCTGGGATTTCAATTACTTGTTCTGGATTTCTTGGGTTTCTTCCTTGTCTAGCTTTTCTTTCTCTAACATCGAAAGTTCCAAATCCAACTAATTGAACTTTTCCTCCATCAACTAATGCTTCTTCAACGCTTTTCATAAATGCATTTAATGCAGCCTCAGCATCTTTCTTAGTTAATCCAGCCTTGTCAGCCATGCTTGCTACTAATTCCGCTTTATTCACAATAATTTCCTCCTCTTATTTAGAATACGTATATGCATATTCTATCTTTTATTTTAAAATCCTTCTTTTAACTAGTATTTTTTATATTTTTTCTGTTTTTATGTATGTTTTTCTATTTTTTTTGCTTCATTCCATAGTTTGTCCATTTCTTGCAAAGACATGTCCTTAAGGTCTTTCTCTTGTATTTTAGCACATTCTTCAATAAATGCAAACCTTTCTATAAACTTTTTTGTAGTTCTATTTAAGGCAATTTCCGGGTCTATCTTTAAAAATCTTGCCACATTTACAACGGCAAATATCAGATCTCCCAATTCCTCTTCTACCTTTTCTCTTTTCTGTGATTTGTAAATTTCTAGTAATTCACCTAATTCTTCATGAACTTTATCTATGGCATCTTCTACCCTGTCCCAATCAAAACCCACACCTGCAGCCTTCTTTTGTACCTTATAACTTTTAATTAAAGCAGGCAAACTCTTTGGAATTCTCTTTAAACCTTCCGTATAACTTTCTTCCTTTTTCTCTTCACGTTTAATTTCTTCCCAAGTTGTTATTACTTCATCTGAATTTTTAATATTTAAATCTTTAAATACATGAGGATGTCTAGATACTAGTTTTTCACTAATTCCTTTAATTATATCATTTAAAGCAAACTCATGGTTTTCATGGGCTATTTGAGCATGAAATACCACTTGTAAAAGTAAATCTCCAAGTTCTTCCTCAAGTAATATGGAATCCTTTTCTTCTATGGCCTCTACCACTTCATAGGCCTCTTCAATTACGTAGGGTTTCAGACTCTCATGACTTTGTTCCCTATCCCAAGGACAACCATCTTCACTTCTTAATAATTTCATTATATCCACTAAATCGCTAATATTTCTAGGGTTTTCTATATTATTTTCGATTTTTGGTATATATATACTAGTCAAATAGTCATACATGTCTAAATGATCTATTTCATATAACTTTATATGATGTATTTCCTCTATCCCTTCAATTCCAGCTCCCCTTATAACTATGATTTCATGATCATCCTCATAATATTCCATCATTTTAAGTTTCACATTAGAAGCTGTAATTTTGTCATATACTTGAGTTACTATAACATTAGTTCTCCTATTAGGCATTTGATCATCTAGTCTTAAAGCATCCACTATAGTTAATCCCTCTACAGGATCCTTTTTAAGGACATAAAGCATGGCTTCTATAAAACTGCTAGATTCCACATAATCTATATCTATACCCTTTTCCTCTAAAAGGGTCACAGTAGATTCGGCCACAAATGGACTCCCAGGCACTGCATAGGTTATTTCATCATCCTTAAGTAACTTTAATATATTATCTACTATACTCTCATATACCCCATTAAAATCCTTTGTTTCTTCATAAATATGGTCAAAGGTTTCATATTTTATTCCTACTTCATCTAAATATTTAACTACAGGATGTTTTTTAGTCCTCAAAATCACTTTCTTTGACTCTTTTAGTTTATCTAATGCCCCTATAGTCAAATAATTTTTACTCCCAGGCCCTAATCCTACAACAGTTAATTTATTCAAAAAATCACCTTCTTATTTTTCTTTAGATTATAAATTTATGAACTAAAAGCTTTCTCTATACAGTAACTTGCCTACAAGGGAAAATATATTGAAAATTTTTCAAATTGAGGAACGTCACAACATCCTATGCTATTTGAACATGACTCATAAACCTATCTACGAAGATTCACACTTTCGCTTGTGACAAGGACTTGGGTGGAAAAGATTTTCAATATATTTTCCTGAAGTAGGCCCACATAAAGCAAGTTTATAAATTATAAATCCATATTCTATTTCTTTAGTAGTCCTATTTTATTTAATATCTTACTTATTTTATTTCCACCTGGAACCATTTGAAAATCTTCACTCGTTACAGCACCTAAACATAATAACATCAGTACATATATAACTCCACCTGTTGCCACACCACCTAATGTGGCTATTTTATTTCCTACAAAATTTATGATTGTATTATACATAAACATTACAGAAATGGCCATGGCCCCTACGGCTATTGCAGGTTTTATAACAAAGTTTACAAGACTAAATTTAGTTTTAGTATATTTTCTCACCTGTATAAAATTCAATATACTAGCTACACAGTAGGCTACCACAGTACCTAATGCTGCTCCTTTAACATTAATAGAAGGTATAGCTGTTAAAGTATATGTAAAACCCACCTTAAAAATGGCACCTATAAACAAGTTAATAACAGGTATGATTGGTTTTCCTAAGCCCTGAAGTATGGCTGTAAATGTTTGAACTAAAGTTAAAAATATAACTCCCCAACCTAAGACTTTAAGAATCTCTGATGCACTAGCTGCACTATCCATCTGAAGTGGGAATAAAAGCAACATTATAGGCTTTGCTAATATTACTAATCCCACTGCTGCTGGCAATCCTATTAGTAAAGCAACCCTAGTACCTGATAAAACCGTATCTTCCAAACCCTTATAATCATTTTTCTTATAAAAATGGGATATGGCTGGTACTAAACTCATGGCTAGTGCCACCGTTAAAACTTGTGGTAAATTTATAAGTGGTGCTGCCATACCAGTAAACTGCCCATATAAACTATTTGCCACTTCTTGAGTATATCCTACTGAAGTTAACCTTCTCATTACTAATGCTGCATCTATAGTATTCATTACAGGAAGTATAGCAGCCCCTATAGTTATGGGGATGGCTATTTGCAAAATCCTTTTTATTATAAATCCAGCAGATTCTTGTTCTCCTACCTTATTATTTTTTATTTCATTTAGAATTTTATTCCTCTTTTTATAATAAATAATAGCTACTGCTATAGTTCCCATTATGGCTCCTGATGCGGCTCCGAAGGAAGCTCCTCCTGCTGCCACTTCTATTCCCCTTGGAAGTAAAAACATGGCTAAAGCTATTCCTATTACTACCCTACCAAATTGTTCAAATATCTGTGATATGGCCGTTGGAAACATATCTTGGAGTCCCTGGAAATAACCTCTGAAAGCTGCCATAACAGGTACAAACAAGAGAGCTGGTGCTACAGCTTTCATAGAATAATATGCATTTTCATTTTTTATAATTTTAACTAATATATTGGCTCCAAAGAATAGTATACAAAAGGTTACTATCCCCACTGCTAACAGAAGTCTAAAGGACACTTTAAATATTCTATGGGCTCCATATCTGTCCCCCACAGCATTCTTTTCTGCCACAAGTTTAGATATGGCCGTTGGAATCCCTGCTGTAGATACAACAAGCAATAATACATATATGGGATAAGAAGCCTGATAATATCCCATTCCCTCTGCCCCAATTATGTTTGTAAGTGGTATCCTAAAAAAAGCTCCCATTATTTTAATTATTATACCTGCTACCCCTAATATGGCCGCTCCCTTTAAAAACGATTTACTACTCATCAAAAATCCTCCAAATTTCATATTTACAAATTTGTTAATCAAAAGCTTTCCTTACATAGTAGATTGCCTAGGAAGGTAAATCTGCTTAGTCATCAACAAATCCATAACAAATACATTATATCAATTGTAACATAAATATAAAAGTAGTAGCCAAGCTCAGCTACTACTTTTATTATGTATTATTGTTCCATTTGTTTTCCTAAGAAACTAGCTGCCGTTTCAGCAGTTTTTAATTCAATTTCTCCTAGTTCCTTATCTTCGTCCTTAGACATTAGGACTACCGCACCGATGGAGTCTCCTTGTGTAATTATTGGAGCTATAATTTGAGAAGAATATTTTTGTTCATCGCTAAAATCTGATGTTAATGGATAAACCTTTTCTTTTTCTATTGATAATACAGGTTTTCTATCCTCCATTATCCTTTCAAAGGCTTTGCTTACTCTTTTTTCTAAAAACTCTTTTTTAGAGCCTCCAGCTATGGATATGATCGTATCCCTATCTGCTACCATGGCCATACACCCTAAAGAGTCACTTAAAGCTTCTGCATATTCTGTAGCAAATTCACTTAATTCTCCTATAGGTGAATATTTCTTTAGAATAACTTCCCCATCTCTATCTGTAAATATTTCTAAAGGATCTCCTTCTCTTATTCTCAAAGTTCTTCTTATTTCCTTCGGTATTACTACTCTTCCTAAATCGTCAATTCTTCTAACAATACCTGTTGCTTTCACAATAACTTCCCTCCTAGTACTGTAATCAACTTTTATTATTCCATCCTCTTATAGCTTTATTATTTTACTCTTATACTTTTTTTATACATGGTTGGAAATCTTTTATTATTAAAAAGTTTATTTTAAAAATACTTGCTCTTTTCCATATTACCTCCCTCTTTTTTCATAATTATAGAAAATATTAGCATTCACCCTTAAAACAGAAAATAGCCCATGTATAGGCTATCCTTCCTAAGCTTAATTCCCTCCCTTAATATTCCAATTTTAGGAAATACTAACATTTTTCTTCAGAAAGCAGAAAATAGCCTACGTGTAGGCTATTTTCTTATTTAAACAATTTTTAATTCTTTATTCCTTCTTTTCTTCTTTCTTTTCTTCCTTGCTCTCTTCTGTATTTTCTTCTGCTTTTATCTCATACTTTTCTACTTTGTATTCTTTCTTTAATGATTCTAATTTATTCACTATGCTTTCATCTGTTAGCTTACTTTTTATTTCTTCTTTAACATCCTCAAACTTTATTACTTCATTTTTCTTCTCTTCAACTTTAATTATATGATATCCAAATTGAGTTTTAACTAATTCACTAATTTCACCTGGCTTTAATGTGAATGCTGCTTGCTCAAACTCAGGAACCATAACTCCCTTAGGGAAAAATCCTAAATCTCCGCCCTTCGCAGCTGAACCTGGATCCTTAGAAAACTCCTTTGCAAGGGCTGCAAAATCTTCTCCTGCCTTTAGCTTTTCAAGAATTTCCTTAGCTTTTTTTTCAGCGTCTTTTTCATCTTGTTTTATAAGTATATGTCTTGCTCTAACCTGTTCTATATTATATACAGAACTATTTTCGTCGTAGTGTTTCTTTAATTTTTCATCATCAAGCTTTGTATCACCAATTACTTTTTCTTGGAATTTCTTAGCATAAAGACCACTTCTAATTACTTCTTCTTTAACAAATTCTTCATCCATATTATTTGCCTTTAAGAAGTCATTGAAATCTTGATCTTTTCCTATGCTTTCCTTGTATTGTTCATATTCCTTTTGTACTTCTTCATCTGTTATTTGAATTTTTTCCTTTTCCATATATCTTTTGATAACTTCATCATTAATCATTTTTTCTAATACATTTTCCTCAACGGCTTGAAGGAATGTTTTTCCACCTATATCTACAGTCCAAATCTTATCTCCATACATTTGTTCATATCTTTTCTTAAATATGGAAAGTTGTCTATCATATACATCCTTTTTTATATAAGTATCTCCTACTTTTGCCACCGCATCGGCTGGCACTTTTTCAGCACATCCTACTGAAAATACCAATGTTAATATTAAAGTTAGTATTAACATTGATTTCTTTTTTAGTCTTTTAAAATTCAATTTAATCGCTCCTTTATCCTTAGTGGTTATTAGTTAAAATCTATATTAAAGCATTACTCCTTTAACATGCCTATACTAGGTATTATATATTAATTTACTTTTTCTGCAAACTATCTATTTTATCTAATAGTTGCTTCAAATCACTATATTTTCTAGCATCATTGTAGTATTTTAGCCTAATATAAGGTTCTTTTCCACCATTTATCTCTATCCTATTTTTATAAAAACTTATTAACTCTGCTAAAATCATAGGATTCATATATTTTGCATCCTTAAATATTAACTTGGCATGGGTTTTAGTTTCAGATATGTTTATGATGCCCAGTTTCTGAGCTATGGCCTTCATATAGGCTATGTCTATTAAATTTGACACTTCCTTTGGCAAAGTACCAAATCTATCTAAAATCTCTTCTTCAACTTCTTCCGAATCATCCTTAGATCTTATGGTTGCAATTTTTTTATATATTTCAAGTTTATGTTTTTCATCTTGAATATATCTACCTGGTATAAAGGCATTTATATTTATTTCTACACTTGTTTCTATATCATCTATCACTTCTTCACCCTTTAATTCTTTCACAGTTTCTTCTAAGAGCTTACAGTATAGATCATATCCTATAGCAGACATATGGCCATGTTGCTCTCCACCTAATAAGTTACCAGCACCTCTTATTTCTAAGTCCCTCATGGCTATTTTAAAACCAGAACCAAATTCTGTAAACTCCCTTATGGCCCTTAGTCTCTTTTGAGCAATTTCTGTTAGTATCTTATCTTTTTCATAGGTTAAATATGCATAGGCTCTTCTATTAGTTCTACCAACCCTACCCCTTAATTGATAAAGTTGAGATAGTCCCATTTTGTCTGCATCATATATGATAATCGTATTCACATTAGATATATCTAATCCCGTTTCAATTATAGTAGTACATACTAGTACATCATACTCTTTTTCCATAAAATCTAACATTACATTTTCTAATTCTCTCTCACCCATTTGTCCATGGGCCACACCCACTTTAACTTCTGGTATTAGATTCATTAAATCTAATGCGATTTTTTCTATTCCCCTTACCCTATTGAACACAAAGTATACTTGGCCACCTCTATTTACTTCTCTTAATATGGCCTCTTTTATCATATCTTCGTTATACTCCATAACATAGGTTTGTACTGGTTGCCTATCCTCTGGAGGATCTTCTATTACACTCATATCCCTAAGGCCAATTAAAGACATATGAAGGGTTCTAGGTATGGGTGTGGCTGTCAAAGTAAGTACATCCACATTTTTCCTAAGTTGCTTTAATGCTTCCTTGTGCTGTACTCCAAATCTTTGTTCCTCATCTATTATTAATAATCCTATGTCTTTAAATTGTAAATCCTTAGACAATATTCTATGGGTTCCTATTATTACATCCACATTTCCTACCTTTAATTCTTTTATGGTCTTTTGCTGTTGCTTAGCTGTTCTAAATCTACTTAAAACTTCCAAATTCACAGGAAATTTTTTAAACCTTTCACTTAAGGTATTATAGTGTTGTTGAGCTAATATGGTAGTAGGAACTAAAAAAGCAACCTGTTTTCCATCCATAACTGCTTTAAATATGGCCCTTATGGCAACTTCCGTTTTTCCATATCCCACATCGCCGCATAAAAGCCTATCCATTGGCATTTCTTGCTCCATATCTCCCTTTATCTCTTCAATACATCTTAATTGATCCTGAGTTTCTTCATAGGGAAACATGTCTTCAAACTGCTTTTGCCATGTGGTGTCTGGATCAAACTTATGCCCCTTAGCAGTTTTTCTTATGGCACTTAATCTAAGGAGTTCATTGGCCATATCAACTATGGCTCCCCTAACCTTTGCCTTAGTCTTTTTCCATTCAGAACCGCCTAATTTGTTTAGTCTAGGTTTAATTCCATCTGAGCCTATATATTTTTGAACCATATCCATTTGTTCTATAGGTACATATAATATATCTTCACCTAAGTACTTTACCTTTAAATAGTCCTTCTTAGCTCCTTGAACACTTAATTGTTCTACTCCAATATATTTTCCTATACCATGGTTTTCATGGACCACATAGTCTCCTACCTTTAAATCCCTAAAAGATTTAATAGGCTTTCCATCTTTTTTCTTTTTCTTTCTTCTCTTTTTCTTTACTGCACCATATATTTCCTTCTCCGTAAGAAGTAATATCTTATCCTTTACATACTCAAATCCACTACTTAAACTCCCCTGTAAAATAATTATTTGGCCTGGTTTTATAGAAATATTTAAGTCTTTAAAATAAGTGGACTCTAAATGATTTTCCTCTAATGACTCTTTAATGGCTTGTACCCTATCTACAGTGGAGGCCAATAAAATAATCTTGTATCCATCATATTTAAAATTTTTAATTTCCTTAGAAAGCAATTCCCTTTTTCCATTTAACACAGGAGCCATCTTACATAATATATTAATCTTTTTTACAGGAACTAATTTGTCATCTTTTTTAGGCAAATTGTTAAATATGAAAAGTCTCTTTTTTTCTATACTCTCTACCACATGATCATAGGTGACCATTATATTAGCTTGACTTGGTAGTACTTCCCCCTTTTCTAGCAAAACCTTAAAGGACTCTCTAAATTCTTCATTTATAAACTTAGACCTCTCTTCCACACGGGAAGGTTCATCTATAAATACTAAGCTATCATCACTCATATAATCTGTTACTAAATTAGTTTCTTCATAAAAATAATTTAAATAATTTTCTATTCCCTGTGGCAAAATGCCATTTTCTAATTGTTCTATTAATCCATTTATCTTACTCCTAAGATTATCCTTAGGTCCCTTTTTTAACTTATTAAGATGACCATTCATCTCCACTTTTAGTCTTTCTATGGACTCTTTATAGTCTATATTTAATAAAACTTCATTAGCAGGCTCTATACTTATCTTTTTTAGTTTTTCTTTAGATAGCTGAGAGTTTATATCAAACAACCTTATGGAATCTACTTCATCATCAAATAATTCAATCCTATAGGGTAATTTATCATGGAAAGAATATATATCTATGATTCCACCTCTTAGGCTAAATTGGCCCTTGCCTTCTACCATGGAGGCTTGTTCATAGCCTAAACTTAAAAGTTTTTTGATAATCTCATTTCTCTCTATTATCTGACCATATTCTAGTGAAAATATATTTTTATTAAATTCTTCCCTAGGAATAAGTCTATATAATAGACCTTCAATAGATGAAACTAATATGGAAGGTTCATCTTTATTAATACTAATTAGTGCCTTTAGCCTCTCTTCTAAATTTTCATGGCTATGGGCATCGTAATTGTAAAATAATATTTCCTTATTAGGAATCAGGTTGACGTTTTTATCTATAAAAAACTTTAAATCTTCAACTATTTCTTTTGCCTTTATCTGACTATGAGTAATTATCAAACACTTTTTCTTATTAAGTTCATATAAGGAAGATACTATATGAGAAATCTGAGAATCTATGGTACCCCCTATTTGTATTGGGCTCTCTAGCCTATTTATGGAATCTTGTATCTCATCATAGGCCTTTATTTTTCTTATCTCATTAATAAAAACATTATCTTTCAATAAAACCATCACCTCACCAAGTCAAATAGACCTAGCCCAAATTTTCGTATTTGGGCTAGACTCTTTAACCATTATATCTATTCATTGCTAAATCAATACCATCTTTTATTATTACTTCTACAGAATCTGCTGCCTTGTCTACAATTTCCTCTATTAGGGGACCTTCCTCTTTTGAGAATTTTCCTAAAACAAAATCGGCAAGTTTTCCATACTGAGGCTTTCCTATGCCTATTCTTATTCTTGGAAATTTATCCGATACTAATTCATATATTATGGATTTCATACCGTTGTGACTTCCTGCACTTCCTTTCATTCTTATTCTCATTTTTCCCACTTGAGTATCTATATCATCATATATTACAATTAGTTTAGATATATCCACTTTGTAATAATCCACTATCTCCTTTAAGCTACGACCACTTAAATTCATATATGTGATAGGCTTTACTAGGATTACCTTTTCATTATTTATTCTTCCCTGTCCTACTACAGCTTTATGTTTTACCTTATTAATATCTATATTATTATTTTCTGCAATTTTATCTATAACATGAAACCCAACATTATGTCTAGTTTTATTATATTCTTTACCTGGGTTTCCAAGACCAACTATTACGTACACTTTTATCACACTCCTAAACATTCAACTCTTTAATTATATCATAGTTAGGTAGTAATCCTAAATATGTGTTCACTTTAAATTCCTTGTATATACAAAATATACCCTCAGGTCTATTTACATATTTTTGATTTTATTGTAATATTATGTATATATTTGTTTTTTTAGATTAGGAGGTGACTAAATTGAAAGAAATGTTTTTTAGTTATGATGGAAGAATTAATAGAGCTAAGTTTTTTGGTTACAATATTTTACTTTCTGCTGTTTCTGGAATAATCTCATTTATAATTAATAGTCTTATTCAGAATTCAGTTGGCTTAATGCTTTCTGGTATTGTTGGAGTAGCTTCACTTTATCCCATGGCATGTTTATATATAAAGAGGTCTCATGATCTTAATAAATCTGGTTCTTTCATATTGCTTTGTTTAATTCCATTGGTTAATTTATATCCATCAATTGTACTTACATTTGTTAAAGGAACTGATGGTCCAAATCAATATGGTGAAGACCCATTATCTTTAACTGATACTCAGTATTAAATAATAGAAATTTCATAAAAGGAACTGTCTTAAAATAATATTAATTATTATTCTAAGACAGTTCCTTTTTTACTAATACTCTTTTCTAAAAGAGCAAAAGGTGGAAGAACAAGTCTTCCACCTTTTATTAATCAAATAATTTACTTACAGATTGGTTTCCATATATTCTCTTTATTGCCTCAGCAAATATGCCGGCCACTGATAGAGAATTGATATTTTTTATTTTCTTATTTTCATCAAGTTCAATAGTATCAAGTATTACTAATTCATCAATAGCAGAATTATTAATTCTCTCTATTGCTGGACCTGATAATACGGGATGAGTACAGCATGCATAAACATCTTTAGCTCCAAATTCCTTTAAAGCACTAGCAGCATTTGTAATAGTTCCTGCCGTATCTATCATGTCATCAATTAATATTACATTTTTACCTTCTATATCCCCTATAATATTCATTACCTCTGATACGTTAGCCTTAGGTCTTCTCTTGTCAATTATAGCTATAGGTGCATCTAAGTATCCTGCAAAATTCCTAGCTCTAGTTACACTTCCTAAGTCTGGAGATACTACTACTAAATCTTCAATACCTCTTTCTTTAAAGTGTTTAGCAAGTATTGGCACACCTAAAAGATGATCTAGTGGAATTTCGAAATATCCTTGGATTTGAGCAGCATGTAAGTCCATAGTAAGTACTCTGTCTGCTCCTGCTGCTGTTATTAAATCTGCTACTAATTTTGCTGTGATTGGATCTCTAGCTTTTGCTTTTCTATCTTGTCTTGCATATCCATAATAAGGTATAACCGCATTAATTCTTCCTGCAGAAGCTCTCTTTAATGCATCTACCATTATTAAAAGTTCCATTAAGTTATTATTTACTGGTTCACAAGTTGATTGAATTACAAATACATCTGCACCTCTTACAGTTTCATTGATATTTACTGAAATCTCTCCATCACTGAAAGTTCCAACATGAGCATCTCCTAACTCAATCTCTAATTCCTGACAGATTTTAGAAGCCAATTCTTTAGATGCATTTCCTGCAAATACTTTGATCTTTTGTCTATTAGTATTCATTTAATATCCTCCTTAGGCTATTTGTTTTTTAGAAGTCCTTTTCTCTCTACCCATCCTTCTATGTTCCTTTGCTTTTGTCTAGCTACTGATAATGCTCCCTCTGGAACTTCTTTAGTTATAGTAGAACCTGTAGCAATATAAGAATTTTCTTTTATAGTTACTGGAGCTACTAAGTTACAATTACTTCCCACGAAAGCGTTGTCCTCAACTATGGTTTTATGCTTATTTTTCCCGTCATAGTTAACAAATACTACCCCACAACCTATATTAACACCTGATCCAACTTGTGCATCTCCTATATAAGCTAGATGGGATGCTTTAGAATTATCTCCTATAGTTGCATTTTTAACTTCAACAAAGTCTCCTATTTTAGCTTTTTTACCTATCTTACTATTAGGTCTTAAATATGCATATGGTCCTACAATAGTCTCTTCATCTACAAAACTATCTATTATAGTAGAACTTTGAATCTCCACCTTATCCTTAATAGTAGAGTTTTCAATTCTAGTATTATGTCCTATAATACATTCATTTCCAATAATAGTATTACCCTTTATTATTGCACCTGGATAAATTATAGTATCTTGGCCAATTTCCACATGGGCATCTATATACGTATTGTTAGGATCTATCAATGTAACTCCATTGTCCATTAGTTTGTTTAATGTTCTGTCCCTCATTATCTTCTCAGCTTGGGCTAACTGAACTCTTGAGTTTACTCCTAAAATTTCTTCCATATCTTCTAATACATAAGAACCAACTTTATGTCCCTTGTCATTTAGTATTCCTACCACATCTGTTATATAATACTCCCTTTGACTATTATTATTATTTAATAGACCTAAGGATTCTTTTAAAAGCTTTGCATCATATAAATACATTCCAGAATTTATTTCAGTAATCTTAAGTTCCTCTTCATTTGCATCCTTGTGTTCAACGATTTTTTCCACATACCCTGTACTATCCTTCACAATTCTTCCATATCCATAAGGATTATCCACATGAGCTGTTAAAACTGTTGCTCCTAAGCTGTTTTCCTTATGATACTTTATCATTGCTTTTAATGTGTGTGCTTGAATTAAAGGAGTATCTCCATATAATAAAAGTACATATCCTTCATCTTTAATATATTCTTTTGCTTGGGCTACAGCATGACCTGTTCCTAATTGCTCCCTTTGCAAAACAAAATGTACATCCTCTTTAACCGTTTCTTTTACCACATCTGCACCATGACCTATTACCACTACTGTCTCTTCACAATCCGAACATTTAGCCACATGTATAACATGTTCTACCATAGATTTTCCACATACCCTATGCACTACCTTTGGAAACTTAGATTTCATTCTAGTACCTGCACCAGCTGCCAATATAATGGCTGTAGTCTTTTCCATTTTACAATCACTCCCTATTATACATCATTTATATATACTATAGAACACAAAACTTTATTTTTCGACAAGTTATACGTCCTTATTTTTTCCTTTTTTCCGATAAATAGTATATCACTTTTTATGAGATATAACCAATAATAAACTTAATATTTATAATTTTTTTAAGATAAGGCATATGAAAAAAATAAACTAGTCAGATCATTGAGGGGTTTGGATTATTTTCAAGGCATGGTGAGTGAGCATATTAAACATATGTGAGGGATTCCATAACGAAGAAAATGATTCAAATAACCAGTGAAATGACTAATTTATTTTTTGAATATGCCTAAAACACATAAAAAAAACCTTACTGATGAAAACTACAATGAGTATTTTCATCATAAAGGTTTTAAACTTTAAAAAATTAGGCTTGTACCCTATTCGTCTTGATTTAATTTTGCCTTTTCATAGGCATCAAATATTTTCTCCTGTAATCTAGATCTGGTTTCTGAATTAATAGGATGGGCTATATCTCTAAAATCACCTTCTCCTATCTTTCTACTAGGCATAGCAATAAATAGTCCATTTAATCCTTCTATTATTTTAATATCATGTACTACAAACTCATTATCGAAAGTAACTGACACTATCCCCTTCATTTTTCCTTCATCTTGAATTTTTCTTACACGAACATCTGTAACTTCCATACCTATTACCTCCTTCCTGGTCTCATACAAAATAAGCTATTTAACATGTTCTCCAAATATTTAATATTTCCTTCTTTATTTTTGAAAATTTTTAAAAAATTTTAATTTTCTGAATGATGGAAGTTGTATTTTCAAATATTCTTTATTTTTAGAATGATACAGTATAGTAGTTGAATATATTAAAAGAACAAAGATTTTTAAATTACACACATGAAAGAAATAAATTTATTAATATTTTTTAAGATTTATATCTATTAAGATAAGGGCTCCGTGGTATAATTGAATCTATTAATAATAAGAATAAGAACATAATTTTAATGACTTAATAATAGAAGGGAGATGAGAATTATTACAAATGAAAAAATGAGTAAAAAAGATATTGGCCTTGCCTTTCTTGTGGTTATAGTTTGGGGAGCTAATTTCACTGTGATTAAATTGGGTCTTGCTGGAGTGCCTTCCATGCTATTAGCCGTTTTGCGCTATGTGCTAACTGCATTTCCAGCTATTTTTTTTGTAAGTCGTCCCACCATAGAATGGAAATATTGTATTGCCTATGGATTAGCAGTAGGTGTTGGACAATTTGGTTGCTTGTTTTATGCTATGGATATAGGAATGCCTGCTGGTATTGCTTCTGTTATCCTTCAATCTCAAGCATTTTTCACGATCTTATTTGGGGCAGTTCTTTTAAAAGAACCACTAAAAACAAGGCAAATAATAGGTCTTATAATTGCTTCACTAGGTCTTTACCTCATAGGTACAAATGGAGGTTCTAACGGAACCTTATCTATTCCCATTGGAGCATTTTCATTAAGCCTTTTAGCTGCCGCTTCTTGGAGTGGATCCAATATAGTAATAAGATATGCTGTTGCCCGTGCAACTTCTAAGGGACAAAAATTGGATATGCTTAGCCTTGTTGTATGGTCAAGTCTTGTACCTCCCATACCTCTTATGATTCTTGCACTTATGTTTGACACACCAGAAACATTATTACACTCAATTACTAATTTAAATGGCATATCCATTTTCGCTGTCTTATATCTTGCTTTTTTCTCAACATTATTTGGATACGGCACATGGAGTAGATTACTTGCTAGATATTCTACAGGTAGAGTAGCACCATTATCCTTATTGGTTCCTGTCACTGGACTTATTACAGCGGGCCTTGTCCTTGGAGAAAAACTCTCAGTACTACAATTAGTAGCCGGTTTGGTAATAGTTCTTGGTATAGTCATATCTAATTTTGACCTAGCACCAATGAAATTCTTGCTTAAGGCAAAGGATTAAATATCTTTAAACAGATTCTTAAAAAATTTTAAAAAAGGTTAGCCGAGGCTAACCTTTTAAACTAAATCTTCATTAGGATATATTACTACATTTTCTTCCTTATCATCTATATGATCTAATACAAGTAAGGGGATATAGTCTTTTACAACCTTAACTTCTGGTTCCTTTGTACTTATTAGTACTCCTATTCCTACCACATTTGCGTCAAATTCACGCATCATATCTACCATACCCTTAGCCGTTCCTCCAGCCTTCATAAAATCATCTATTATGATTACATTAGACCCAGGTTTAATGGCACGCTTAGATATGGACATGGTTTGGATTTTACCCGTTGATCCAGATAGATAGTTAATGCTAACAGTAGATCCTTCCGTAACTTTACTATCCCTTCTTAATATTATAAGGGGTACATTAAGTGCATTTGCCGTCATCATGGCTATGGGAATACCTTTAGTTTCTACTGTGATTACATAATCAATTTCCTTATCCATAAATTGGCTAGCAAAAATATTCCCAACCTTTCTCATGGTTGCAGGGTTATATATTATATCTGCCATGTATAAAAATGGACCTGGTATGATTCTTTTTGGATCTTTAAGTTTATCACACACTTTATCTAATATTTCCTTAGTTTCTTCTTTAGTTAAGACAGGTATATATTTTACCCCTCCTGCAGCCCCTGGCACCGTTTCTACCTTGCCCAATTCTAGATCTTCCATTAGTTTCTTTACTATTACAATATCTTCACTAATACTAGATTTGGCCGCATTAAATTTATCCGTAAAATAACTAAGATTAAATAAATGATTTGGATTATCAGTCAATATTTTAACTAATGCTCCGATTCGTTCATTTCTCTTTATTTTCATTCTTTTCCATTCTCCATTCAATTTTTTCGTTTAATATTATATTATTGCTTTTTACACAATTATTCAATACATTTATCTTCTAATAAATCTTTTTATGTTATAATTTTCTAAGAAAACTTTTTCTTCATATTTATCATTTCACATTATTTTAATAAATATATATAAATATGGTTATAATTAACAATAAAGTTTTATTGGAGGATTTTGTAATGTTTGATTTTGATTTAGATAAACATAGTATAAACCACATACATTTCATCGGAATAGGTGGAATAAGTATGAGTGCCTTAGCACAAATTCTTATTAACTTCGATTATAAGGTAACTGGTTCAGATATGAATGATTCAGAAATCACTAAAAAACTTTCATCTCAAGGGGCCACTATACACATGGGCCATAATAAGAATAACATATCTAATCCAGATTTAGTAGTATATACTGCTGCAGTAAAAGAAAATAATCCTGAGCTTGTGGAAGCTAGGACTAAGGAAATTCCTATCCTATCTAGGGCAGAAATGTTAGGCCTTCTTATGAAAAAGTTCAAAAACAACATAGCCGTAGCAGGTACCCATGGAAAGACCACTACCACATCTATGATTTCTGTAATTTTAGACTATAACAAATACTCTCCTACCATATTAGTTGGTGGCCAACTAGATAACATAGGCGGTAATGTTAAAGTTGGTTCTAGAGATTATTTTGTTACAGAAGCTTGTGAATATGTGGGAAGCTTCTTAAAATTCTTCCCTACCATTGGAATTATTTTAAACATTGAAGAAGATCACCTAGATTACTTCAAAGACTTAGATCATATAAAAGAAACTTTTAAAGAATTTATAGATTTAATTCCAAAGGATGGCCTTTTAATAGCCTATGGTGATGATCCTAATATACAAAGTATAATAGACCATGTCCATTGTAATTTAGTTACTTATGGTAAAGATAATAATTCAGATTACTATCCTTCGAATATTTCTTTCAATGACCTGGGATATCCTTCTTTTGACTTGTATAAAAGGGATGAATTCCTAGGAAAAATTAATTTGAAAGTTCCAGGAGAGCATAATCTATTCAACAGCCTAGCATCCATTGCATGCTGTCATCATTTTGGAATAGATATTGATCATATAAATGAGGCTTTAAATACCTTTGGTGGTACCCATAGGAGATTTGATTTACTTGGTCATATTAACAATATAAAAATAGTAGATGACTATGCTCACCATCCAACAGAAATAGAGGCCACATTAAAGGCCCTATCTAATATGGATCACAATAATCTATGGTGTGTTTTTCAACCCCATACATTTACTAGGACCCTATGCCTTTTAGATGAGTTCTCACAGGCCCTTGCTGAAGTAGATAATCTTATTATCACAGACATATATGCAGCTCGAGAAAAGGACACGGGAGAAATCCACTCTAAGGATCTAGTTAAAAAGATTAAAAAACATAATGATAAAGTGAAATACATGAAAGAATTTGATTCCATAGTAAATTACATTTATGAAAATGCTAAACCAAATGATCTGGTTATCACTATGGGAGCTGGAAATGTGAACAGCATTGGAGAACAGTTAGTACAAAAATTAAAGGGCTAGGATTTTATCCTAGCCTCAAATTATATACTCATAGTACTTTTAATTATTTCCCCTATATTTTCACTATAATATGTTTTATCCCTATAGGTAATACTATTTTCATATATCTTTACCACAAGTTCCTCTTCTGACACATTAAAGGTTAAAGTGTATTTTAATTCTGATTCATAGGGAGTTACCATTGTTTCTGACTTTATGGAGTTTACTAACATTCTAGCTAATTCCCTAGGATAAAACACTTCATCTTCTAAATCAAATATATTCTCCCTATCATCTATTACTACCTTTGTACTATTTAATAAATATTCCATTGAATCCCTATTAGTGATCTTATCTATTTTATATTTATCCATTAGATAATCCCAAAGTTTTCCATCATATTCATAAAATTCCTTAGAATCATAGGAATCGATTAATATGGTTTTTTTATTTAACAGTCTTACATTATGGACCCTATCTCCTATGGCCACTTCTATATAATAGTTTGGAAATATGGCACTTAAATTCATGTTTTCTTCCATAACTATTGGATTTTTCAAAGTAATATTTCCTAAAAACCCTTCAATTTCATCCTTGTTAAGAGTCCATACACGAGATATATCCTTAGCTAAAATGCTTATTTTATCCACATCTTTAAACCTCAAATGATCAGCATATTCATCCACATATATGATCCCTAGTTCCTCTATAACCCTTTGTATGTCTTCCTTATTTCCTTCATATACACTACTTCCACCAGTTGGATTATCCACTATTATATAGTTTTTATTTAATTTTATTTTCACATTTTCACTTTTAACATGAAGAGTATACAAATTCTCCATATACTTTTCCTTATCTTCCTTAGATGACATGAGTAAATTAAGTTCTAATCCCTTTAAGAGATCTACAATTCTACTACACTCTTCTGTCTTCACTTCTATTACATTATCAGGAGAAGATTTACATTCTATATATAGTTCATCAATATTTTCAACAACTTCTTTAAAAGGATCCTTTTCCTCTACTACTGATACTTCTTCCTTAACTTCCTCCACTATTATAGTACTTTTTTCATCTGCTTCTTTCTTTTTATCTAAAACAAAGAAAGTAATAGATCCACTTACACTTCCAAGTACTAAAAACAGTATTATTAACCTTACTATTACTTTCGTATTTTTCACTGTTTACCACTCCTAGTTAATTATAAAATGTTTATATATGAATTTATCAATATTAAGCTCTATTTATGCACTAACTTGTCTATAAAGCAAGTTTACATATACTATATTTTTATACATATTCTGCATATGCCTTAAAAGTCCTTCTTCTCACTATCATTATATTAATTTAATTTAAAAAGTTATATAGTCTAATAAGACCTAAATATAAATAAGGGTGCACATGGCATCCCTTATCTTGAATATATTTCTTTTATTATATCTTCAGCTCCAGATTTATCATGTATAAAGTATGATAATCTGTTTCTCATTACAGTATCTCCAGGCATAGAATATGTCTTTAAACTATCACTGTTCATACCAATAGCATCTGTAGCAAGTTTTACTCCATCCACTACAGACAGATCCGTATCAATATATTTCATGACGGTGTTGGCAACTACTGGTAATCTAAAGCCTAATGCCCTCCTTAAGGCAGCCTTTATAAACTGTTGCTGTGCTTTAGTACGTCCAAGGTCTCCATTTGGATACCCCTTTCCATCATTACCCTTTCTAAATCTTAAGAATTGAATAGCCTTTTTACCATCTAATACTTGTGTACCCTTTCTTAAGTCTATATGAAGAGGTGGCTTGTCATAAGGGTCATCATATTTCATATCAATAGGAATAGTCACCTTTACTCCCCCTAATGAATCTACTACACTCTCTACACCCTCATATCTAACTTTAATATAATAATCTATAGGTACATTACAAAGAACTTTACTAATAGCTGTCTTAGTTCCTGTTACCCCTTCATCTCCATGAACTGCATTTATTTTTTTCTTATCTGGAGAATGATTTTTATTTCTCTCATAATAAGTATCCCTAGGTACAGATACTAAATCTATATTGTTAGTATCTGGATCAAAACTTGCAAACATTATAGTATCCGTTCTAGGACCTTCCATACCTAATAATAAAAAGTTTATTCTATCACTTTTTTCTATTAAGAGCTCTAACTCACTCTTTGGATCTTCCTTTGGTACTTCTTTTTCCTTTACTTCTTCCTTTGGCTCTTGTACTACAATTTCCTCTGGAGGATTATAAAACTTTGTAAAGGCCCATACACCAGCTCCCATTACAATTGTAAAACATAGAAATCCTATGAAAAATACCTTCATAAATGTCTTCATATATATCTCCCTTTCAAATACATGTCCATATCTATTGTAACATATGTTAAAAATATAATAGTTAAAAATATATTACAAATCTTTTCTATTCATTTTTTTATTACTTTTGTAATTTTTTATTAACTATTTTTGCCAAAAACAAATTGCAATATATGTAGAAATCATATTTGAAGCAAAAATAAAAAATGCTGCTTTCGCAGCATTTTTTATCTCTATCTATTATAATCAAAGAATCCTTTTTTAGTCTTTCTTCCTAATAGATTAGCTCTAACCATTTTTCTTAATAATGGATGTGGTCTATACTTAGAATCACCAAATTCATTATATAATACTTCCATAATAGCTAAGCATACATCAAGACCAATTAAATCACCTAAAGCTAAAGGTCCAATTGGATGATTTGCACCAAGCTTCATAGCTTCATCTATGTCTTCCTTAGTAGCTACACCGTCAGCTAATATGCCTATAGCTTCGTTTATCATAGGAATTAATACTCTATTTACAACAAATCCAGGAGCTTCATCTACTTCTACTGGAGTTTTTCCTATCTCCTTAGTTAATTCTACTATTACTTCCTTAGTTTCATCAGAAGTAGCAATACCCTTAATAATTTCTACTAACTTCATTACTGGAACTGGGTTGAAGAAATGCATACCAATAACCTTATCTGGTCTATTAGTAGCTGATGCTATTTCAGTTATAGATAAAGAAGAAGTATTTGTAGCTATAATAGTATCTTCTTTACATAATTCATCTAATTGAGCAAATAACTCTTTTTTAGCCTCCATATTTTCAGTGGCAGCTTCTACTATTAGATCACAATCTTTCATTATGCTAATATCTGTAGACGTATGTATTCTACCCATTACTTCACTTTTTTGCTCTTCAGTTAATCTTTCTTTTTTGATTAATCTGTCTAAGTTTTTAGATACTGTAGCTAATCCTCTTTCAATAGAAGAATCTCTTCTAGCTCTAACACAAACTTCATAACCCTTTTGAGCAAAAACTTGGATAATTCCAGCACCCATTGTACCTGTTCCTAAAACACCTATTTTTTTCATATGCTGTTCCCCCTAAAATTATTTAGTTTCAAAATTTGCTTCACGCTTCTCAACAAAAGCAGTCATACCTTCCTTTTGATCCTTTGTTGCAAAACACAAACCAAATAAATTTGCTTCTACTTCAATGCCTGTATCAATATCACCTTGCATTCCTCTATCTATTGCCATCTTAGAGTATCTTACGGCTAATTGAGCATTTTTTATTATACTTTGAGCCATACTAATAGCTTCATCTAATAGGCTTTCCTTATCTACAACCTTGTTTACTAATCCAATGTCCCTAGCTTCTTCAGCCTTAATTATGTTTCCTGTAAATATTAACTCTTTTGCCTTAGCCACACCAACGAGTCTTGGTAATCTTTGAGTACCTGAAAAACCTGGTGTAATACCCAAACCTACTTCTGGTTGACCAAACTTTGCCCTTTCACTTGCGATCCTTAAATCACAGCTCATAGCAAGCTCACAGCCTCCACCTAAAGCAAAACCGTTAACAGCAGCTATAGATGGCTTTTCTAGAGTCTCTATTTTTCTAAAGACCCTTTGACCTAATAGACCAAATTTTCTTCCTTCTTCTGCATTTAAATCCTTCATTTGAGAAATATCTGCTCCAGCCACAAAGGCCTTCCCTTCTCCAGTTAATATAAGTACATCTACAGAATCGTCTTCCTTTATATTATCAATAGCTTTATCTAATTCCAATAATATCTGAGAATTTAATGCATTTAATGCATTTGGTCTATTTAACTTTAAAATAGCCATTCTATCTTTCTTTTCTAGAATTAACATTTCATAGTTCATATCTTTCCCCCCCAATTATAGCCTACAAGGAAATTATACCTCTTTTACATAGAAATACCAACATCTATTTTCTTATGTTTCCCATAAATATAACCTGTCTAATGTTATATTCGTTAAATATATAACAAATCCTTCTATTTTCTTTTCTAATTATTCCGAAAAAAGAAAAATAGGTAAGGTCAACACCTTATCACTTTATGTTTGACCTTACCTATCTTTAATTTTTTATCTATAAATTAAATTCATTGGCCACAGCTTCTAAAGCCCTTTGCCTATCTGACGTATCTATAGTATATGAAATTCGAATTTCTGAAGTAGTTACTTGCTTAAATTGGATATTATTGCTAGCCAGTATATGAAATACCTTAGCAGCAACCCCTGACTGACTTCTCATACCTATTCCTACAACGGACAACTTTGTTATATCTTTCTCTATTTCTACGTTTATATTTCCTATTTTTCTCTCCACATCCTCTAATATATCTAGTATAGTTTTTTCATCTGTCTTAGGGGCTGTAAAGGATAAACTCACATGACCTCCTGCTGGAGCCGTTTGACTTATCATATCTATATTAATATCCTTACTTGCCAACTCATTAAAAATATAGCTTATATTTTGTATATCATATTTAACATTATCTATAGTAACCATTAAATCCTTATCACTCAAAGATAGTCCTGTTATTGCTTTACTTTCCATAGTATTGTCACTCTCCTTTATATAAGTCCCTTCCCACTGCCCTGTATTTAATGCCACATAAACTTTGACCCCATACTTTTGTGCAATTTCAACGGATCTAGTTTCCATAACTCCTGCACCTAGACTTGCCATTTCAAGCATTTCTTCATAGGATATACTCTTTAATTTTCTAGCTGTAGGAAATAATCGTGGATCTACTGTATATATTCCATCCACGTCCGTATATATTTCGCAATTGCAATTTAATTTAGCTGACAAGGCCACTGCAGTAGTATCACTTCCACCACGGCCTAAGGTAGTTATATCACCATTATGGTTTACCCCTTGGAAACCTGCCACAACTACAACTTTATCTTCATTTAGATGATTCTTTAAATTAGTCAAATCTATATGTTCAATCCTAGCCTTTGAATGGAAACCTTTAGTTTGTATACCTGCTTGCATTCCCGTTAAGGATACGGACTCACAACCTTCATTTTGAAGGGCCATACTCATTAAGGATATGGATACCTGCTCTCCAGTAGATATGAGCATATCTAATTCTCTTTTGTCAGGATTATCACTTAAGGAGTTAGCCATATTTATCAAGCTATCTGTGGTCTTTCCCATAGCTGATACAACAACTACTATTTTATCTCCCCTTTCCCTTCTCTTTGATATTCTACTTGCTACGGCTTTTATTTTTTCTAATGTAGCAATTGAACTTCCACCATATTTTTGTACTACTACGGCCATATGATTTACCTCCCCTATTCTCATACATATTTATTAAAGCTTTTATTTATATTTTCCTATATGATCATTTATTAAAGCTTTTATATGGTTTTTTGCAAAATAAAAAACAGCCAAAGCGTAAAAAGGCCATTGACTGTTATTTTTCCTTTTCACCCTTTGTGTATCAGCGCCTTATTGATAAAGTGGTGAATTTATCAATAACAGTCATATACCTATTAAGCATATGCCCAACATGTAAATTTAGAGATGATTTACACATTTCGGCAATGATTCCTTTCCCATAAGATCCTAGAGTCCCTATCTCTCACTTTTGGTACTTATAATCATTGCAACCTCATAACACACAAACTGACATATTTAATTGAATAGTGCCTTTTATCAAAATTTCAATAAAAGTTTTTTATTTCTGACATTTTAGCATATATATAATTTATTGTCAATAAAATAATATAGAAATGATTTTAAAGGGGGTATCACATGAGTATCTTTAACAAGGTAAAAAAAGGTATGATCGACAGTACTAAAGTAATTAAGGACATTTCCTTTGATGTGACGGAAATGACTAAATTGAAAATGGGTCTTTCTAAGGATATGGCTAGTTTAGATAGCCTTTATTATGACCTTGGTAAAGCACTGTATAAGGATTTTAAAAAATATAATATTGAAAACTTATCTGAAGAATCCCTATTTCTTTTAGAAGAAATGAACAAAATTGACTCTAGAATCGAAGAAAGTAAAAATACTATGGATCAATTAAAGGGAATTTTTAAATGTTCTCAATGCCAATTTCAACTAGATGATCATGTAAACTACTGTCCTAATTGTGGTCATCCCATAAAGGACACTTGTAATTGTAAAGATGGTAACAAATGTGATTGTGATTGTAACTGTGGATGTGAGAAATCACAAAAAAAAGAAGATCCCTTACAAGAAAATGAAGATTTCTTGGAAGAATCTTTGCAGGTAGAAGAATGTCCATCCTTAGAAGAGGATAAGATAGAGGATAATTTAGAACCCTGTGAATGTGAAGAAAAAGACGCTGAGTAATTTTACTTAGCGTCTTTTTTTATTCTATCTCTTCTATTTCAAAATCTAAATCCATAATCTGCTTTCTTAATTCCCTTTTTATCATCAATTCTTTTTCAGATAAATTATTACGATTTATTAAGTCAGTATATCGATCCATTAAATTGTTTCTTCTCTTGGTCAACATCTTAACATATTCCATTATAGAACTTCCTTCCTTTTCGACTTTTTTCTACACAACTCTATGTATTTCATTATACAAAAATCCATGTGATTTGTAAAGAATATTTAGACATCTCCAATTATTATTTTTGTATATTTTAGTGCATATATACACTTTTCATTAAAGGGTCTTTATTTTCAGCAAAATTTAGTATAATAATAAAGTAATTAAGGCATATGAAAGAAATAAACCAGTCAGTTCTCTGAGGGATTTGGATTATTTTCAAGGCATGGTGAGCAAGCATATTAAACATATGTAAGCGATTCCATAACGAAGAAAATAATTCAAATAACCAGTGAAATGACTAATTTATCTTTTGAATATGCCTAAAAGAAGGAAGTGAATTATCCCTTCCTTCTTTTATCTTTATACATTTTTTCATCTGCCCCTTTAATACATTCATTTATAGTAGATTTAAAGTCATATTCTTCATAACCTATACTTAGGGAAATATCACGACTAAGAAATGAACTGTCCCTATTTAATATATTAACTCCATGGTTTATATTGTTTATAATATTTTTTACCCTTTCTTCATTGCTGTCCACAAGACCTATTAAAAATTCATCTCCACCATATCTAACTACCACATCCTCATTAGTGGTGGAGTTCTTTAGTATATTGGCCACTTGAACTAATATTTCATCTCCCACATTATGACCATAAAAATCATTTATATATTTAAATTTATCTATGTCTATTATGAATATACCAAAGGAATTTTTATTATGTCTTATTGCTTTTTCCTGTGTTTCTATAAATCTATTGAAGTAGTGCCTATTATAAAGACCTGTTAATGAGTCTGTATTGGCTAACTCCTTTAACTCCTTATGGGCCATTTTTAGTTCTTTAGTTCTTTCATCTACTAGTTTTTCCATATTATGATACATATATTTTAAATGATTAGCCATTTCTTGTATCTTATTTCCTAGTACTTCTATTTCATCTCCACTTTTAATATCTATAGCCACATTAAAATTCCCTCGTCCAACTTCTTCTACTGTATCAGCTAGCTTTAATATGGGTTTTGCCAAATAAATAGTTATTAATATTCCTAGGGTTATTAATATGGCTCCTGCATAAATTATTTCAAATAAAATCTTAGTGTTTAAATCTTCGTGTATATACTTATCTTCATCCATACACAAAAGCATATATATGGATTGTTTTCCGTCATCAGTTAATTTACTTTTCTTAAACACAACTACTTGTTTATTTTCCTTATAGACTAACATATCCTTACTATTGCTTTTTATCATATTAAGTATTTTTTCATCTTGAACTTTAGTCCATATTTTATTGTTATTTGGATGAAAAACATATGTTTTTTCTGGATTTATCATTATGGGAGCGTTTTCATAACCATTCCTTTTAGAGTAAGCTTTTATTCTATCTAAAAGTATCTTCATCTTTAATTTTACCTTTACATATCCTATTAATTGATCTTCTTTGTATAGGGCTTTTATTAAAAGATCCCCATGGTATTTTTCACTTTTTTCTATATTTGCCATATATATTTCTTCGTTTTTTAATAGGGATCTAAGATTTTCATAAACCACTCCATTTTTACAAGTAGAAATAATCCCTAAGCCATCTGGTTTCTTTTCTATGGCCATAATCTCTTTTCCATCTTTATCTATATAAGCTACTTCATTATAATATTGTCTATCATTTAGGAAGGTTTGTAGTTTGTCATATATATGTTCTTCATCTATGTCCTTTATCATACTATTTTCTATAGATTCTGTTAAAGTATTTAAATCTGCCTCACAATAAACTAAAAATGACTTATATATATTCTCTATATTTTCATAAAAGTTTTCTATTTTACTAAATTCCTTCTCCTCTATGACTTTTTTTACTTCTGTAAACCTTACATATTGTATAAACATAAGAGGTATGATACTTATTAATAGTAAGTACATTAGTATTTTAACTCGTATACTCCGCTTAATCATAAACTATTTCCTCTTCCCTATATGAAGTATATAGATTTCTTGGTTTTAAATTTATTTTATACATTAACTTGCCTACAAGGGAAACTATTGAAAATCTTTGGAACCCTGGAACGTCACAACATCCTATGCTACTTAAACATGACACATGAACCTATATACGAAGATTCACACTTTCGCTTGTGACAAGGACTTGGGTGGAAAAGATTTTCAATAGTTTCCTGAAGTAGGCCCACATAAAGCTGGTTTATAAATACGAAATCTATATAGATTTCTTGGTTTTAAAATTGCTTTATACTGAATATAAAATTTTTTTCTCCAAAAACTTATATTATAGATATCTATAGTATAAGAAAAGGAGTCCTAATCATGGGTAGACCAGCGAT
>NZ_JAOART010000059.1 GCF_025210435.1 Anaeromicrobium sp. | reverse complement strand
TATGATTTATTTTGTTATGTTATATTATTCCAGTAAAAAACAAGCTGAAATCTATGCTAAATTTAACTGAATTACATAATAATTACTGGAATTATATTTCCAAATTTGTTGTGATTGTTTGTACAAATTTTACGTAATTAGGTGTTCCTTCTAGCATTTCTTTAAAATAAGCCACAATATTACCACACTTGGCAAGGGAAGTATAAGTTACTTCATAGACCTCTTCTTCGTTGATTTCTTTTAGAACTTCAGATACTTCATAGTTACAAAGTTCCTTTATATGACCCGTAACTACCTTATCTCCAGCACCTTGTAAATCTTGTAATTGATTAATAGTATCATTTGCCTACTTTTCAAAATCTTCAATGTGAATATTTTTTAGTTCCTTGGCAGCATTATTCATAGCTGACATGGTTTCCCTTTGTTCATCTGTAAGATTAGCTCCATTAGCCTTTTCATATTCATAATATTCTTTTATACTAATCTCCATATAATCAGCAGCTACTGCAACTTCATCAAATGGTGTTTTCCCATCTTCCTTTAGGTTTTCAATATATTCTTCCTTTGTTGATCCATACTTTTTAGCAGTCATTATGGTTAATTCATCAATGATTTTTTCCATTTCAGAAACGGATATACCTTCCTCCTTTGCCCTAGCTTCTAATTTACTATTTCTATTAGTCTTTTCCATGTCATTATTACTTTGTGCAGTTTCAACATTTTCAGCTGGTGGATTAATTGCCTCATCTATTTTTTCACTTGTATTACCACAACCTACTAAGGCTAGACTTATGACCAATACACACATGATAGCTATAAATAATTTATTTTTTATCTTCATAATTAACAATCTCCTTATTTAATCAATTTATATTTACCTATAATTGGAAGTTCTTTCATCTTTTCATTATAGCCATTTATCATATCCATGATAGCCAATACGAGACAGAAAAACTCTCCCACAGGAAGTATTACAAACCAACCAACAACTGGAATAAATGATCCTATAATACTAATTGCTACCCATACTATAAAAAGGATTAATCCTTCATTTGCGTGAAATCTATACTCTTCATTTTCCCTATCCACTAAAATAGGAATAAAGAATATCATATATGCTAAAACACATATCCATTTATTAGTCTCTTTCATTTATTAATCCCTCCCAAATAAATAATTGACATGTTAAAACCCTCCTTATTATTTGATACTTTTATCATATTCAAGGTATCGGTTATTCTCAATATGGCAAAGGCCATTGACCTATATTCTACAGTCACTTATTTGGCCATAAAAAAATGACCTACGTCACTATACTTAAACGCAAGTCATTTTTAACATGATTATAGATTTATCAACCCAAGGCTTTCTCTATACAGTAACTTGCCTACTTCAGGAAAATATATTGAAAATTTTTGAAATTGTGGAACGTCACAACATCATATGCATAGTAAACATGAAGCATGAACCTATATTCAATATTCACACTTTAGCATGTGACAGGGACTTCAATGGAAAAAATTTTCAATATATTTTCCTGAAGTAGGCCCACATAAAGCTAATTTCCAAATGACAAACCTATATTTACTTCTCAATACTTATCTTACTCATGAAACCCTCATTTTTTGAAGTAATAAACTCTACAGTTCCATCTATTAGTTTTAACCTGTCTTCAATACCCTTAAGACCATTTCCCTTTATGAGATTACTACACCCCTTTCCATTATCCATTATGAGTATATTTATATTATCTTTTTTTATATTGACAGAAATGAATATCTCTCTAGCCTTTCCATGTTTTAATGAGTTGGTTATAAGCTCTGTACATACTTTTCTGATAACATGAAATGTTTTTTCTTCAATACTATAAAAAGTACCTTTAAAATGAAGATTTGTCTTTAAATTAATATTTTTCATATTATAAAGTATCTTAGAAAGATCCTTTTTTAAAAGTTCTCCCGTATAAATATTTTTTAAGGTATAAATATTTTTTAAGGTATCACTATTTTTTATGGCATACATGTGACTGATTCCTGTTTCAATAGATGTAGAAGCATCAGCAATGGCTGACATACTGAGATTTTTATCCCTATTAAAATAAAGACGAGCAACCTCAAGTAATTTAATAGTTACCACAAGGGAATGGCCTATAATATCATGAAGTTCCCTTGCCACATAGTTTCTAGCACCTATTTTTGAGGTTTCTTTTAAGGTGTATATTGTTTTTTTAAGCTCCTCATTAGACCTATCTAGTTCCTTTTGCCCTTTGGAAAGTTCTATTTGTGCCCTTCTATAGGATGTTATATCTTTAACAATAAGTATATATTGAGTTTCAAGGAGTGTATTAACCCGGCTAATATAAATGCTTAAATAATAATCATCAATATATATTTCTGTATTTCTTATCTTTCTAAAATCATTTTTGGCTAAAATTTTTTCTATCATGCCCTTTCCCTCACCAAAGAATAGTTCATCTAACTTTTCATTCACATAAATAACGTGAAAACTAGAATCTAAAACGGAAATAGGCGTATCTAATTTATGGACGATTTCATGCTTTAATATGGGTGTCAAGCTCAAAAAATTAGAGTTAAAGGTGGCATACACAAATACCATAATAGACCAGGTAAAAACAATAGGGGTAATGTCAAAAATTACTGGTATGCCAATTGAAAATACAAATTTATGTATTACTTTTGTTATATATAAAAAATTTAGTATAAGTGGTATTATTATGGCTGAGGAAATAAAATACCTATACCCTTTCTTCTTATTCTTAAACCTAACCTTAAAGGTCTTGTAACAATAGACAAATCCTATAGCTATAAATATATATTCTATTAATGTATGTACATAAAAAAGTATACCGAAACTATCACCAAAAAAATCATAGGTCTTATAAAACAGATGATGGTGTGGATTAGTTAAAATAATTATAAATCGTATAATAGGAAATATATAAATAAGTTCTTTAATTCTATTTGGCAGTGGTTTTCCCCTATAATAGGAATAACCAAATTCTAAAAAAGCCACCTCCAGTATACAGGCACACAAATAGTAAGCCACAATAAACCACCATCTTGATACTTCTGTAGGTGAAACTGTTTTAAATATTTTAAATATCATCCAGCCTATCATACTTATTTGCATAATCAAAAAAGACTCTAATGGATGGTCCTTATTAGCCTTCATATAAAATATCATGAAGAATATGATAGATAAAATCATGTCCACTATATGGACAATACAAATGGTCTGAATTTCGAGTTGTAATACATTATCCATCATCCTATACCATTTTCTACTGCATAAACGGCAAGGCGTAGTCTATCTGAAATACCTAATTTTTCATAGATTCTGCTTACTTTATTTTTGATAGTTCCTTCCGTATAGTTAAAGATCTTTCCTATTTCCTTTATTGCTTCCTTTCCCGTTCCCACCATATGAACTACATCTATTTCTTTGTCAGTACTTATTATTTGTCCTAGGGATTTTCTTAAAAGAACCTGATCGTCTGCAATTATTATTTTAATCATTTTTCCCTCCCATAATATTATTCATCATAATAATTCATATAAGCCGTAACTGCATTTCTAACATCTTGCAGATCATCCTTTGCAGTATTTATTATTATAGATATTTTTTCTATAAAATCATCATGGCAACATTTTTTTAATTTATCCATATGACCCTTTAATTCTAACATTGATTTTTGTTGATTATTTGCTATTTCATCAAGTAGACTATTTATCTCCTTTTCCTTTTCTAAGTTATAGACTATGTCCTTGTATTGTGATAGCTTAATATTAGTTTTCATAGTTTCCTCTTGTTTCTGCTTAAGTTCATCTAGCATATTAATAAATCCTGTTATATCTGTGAAAGTTATAATATGACCAGCCACCTTTTCTGCCTCTATTATTGGCTTTTCACTATATCCAAAATATATGCTTTTTTTACCTAGATACTTAATAAACTCTTTGTTGTAGGCCTTTCTAATTATTATCTCTTTATTAAAAATTAGACTAATATGCCTTATATGAATGTTATTTATATTGTTGAAAACACCTGCTTTTTCTACTCTGTTATTTTTATAAATAATATTTCCCTTTTCATCTATAATAAAAACATAGTCAAGCATTAAATTTCTAAGATCACTAAAGATAGAGTAGCTAACCCTATATGGGGTAAATAGCCTTGAAATAATATTGAAAGAAATAATCATGAACAGGTAAATAATAAACTCTATTCTTTTTATATTTATCTTATTCCAGATAATAGCTACCATATAAATATTCAAGGATAAAATCCAAAGAATAGAGGTACCTAGTAAAAATACTTTTTCTCTAAATTTCATATCTATATTTTTCTTTTTATTATTCATAATAGAAAATACAACATATACCAAATATATTATACTTGTTCCATAGCCTAATATATAACTCAAACCATATTCAGTATAATTAAAATTATAATCCTTAATTAATAATTCTCCTCTAAAAAAACTTATAATGAAAATTAAGGCCATTATCATATACAAAGGATATTTTAATTTCCTTATTTCCATTGATTTATTTATCTTATCCATAAGATAATTTAGATTAAAGTTAATAAATAAAAAATCTACACTTATAAACAGTAGACTACTAATATATCTAAGGATAAGGGCCTTTTCTTCTATTACCATTACTTCCTCAAAAAAGTTAAGTACAACAACTATAGATACAATCCCATTAGGTATGAGTATTTGCCTATTTAATCTATTCCAGGAACCTTTATATAGGCACAGCATAATACTAACAATCATAAAAACAATAAGTATATAATATTAAAAAATTGTTCTGGAGTGTAATATCTACCATCTCCCATCAAATACCTCCATAAGAATATATTTCCTTTATTATACAATATCCTAAAGTCATCATAAAATGACCCTAGTCATTAATTTTCTTAATTTAATTTAATATAATAAATAATTTCAATGAACCTTAAACTAGATTACACCCTGTATTTACCAATATATATTTCATATTCATACGTTAAATAGAGGTTGCTGTATTTTAGGCATATGAAAGAAATAAACTAGTCATTTGGATTATTTTCAAGGCATGGTAAGCGAGCATATTAAACATATGTAAGCGATTCCATAACGAAGAAAATAATTCAAATAACCAGTGAAATGACTAATTTATTTTTTGAATGTGCCTTATATTATAAAATGCAAAAACACATTGACAGACTTAACATTAATTCTGTCAATGTGTTTTTAATTCCAAACTCTTACCCCTAATTATATTCCTATAAAGTTACAACCTTAAGTGTATATTTTCTTATATTAGCTATTAGGCTAATTGATACAAAGGTTAAGAATTCTGTGAATATTGTACTAATCCATATGCCATTCATGCCAAATAAGTTCCCAAGAACAACCAAGCATATTGGTAAAATTATAATGGATCTTAATGCACAAATTATATTTGAAAATTTAGGATATTCTATTGCTTGATAATATACAATGGTATTTAAATTTAACCCCACCATAATATAACTTGAAATTACTATTATTAGCGCTCCATATCCTAGTTCAATTATCTGTAAATCTTTAGAAAATATTCCTATCATAAATTTTCCAAACAATACACATAGTGAAAGAAAAACCATACTTATTATCATGGATGCTATGCAATTAATCTTATAAAAACCTAGCATCTTTTCACTATCTTTTTTACCATAATTATAGCTTACTAAAGGCTGTGTACCTAAGGTCAATCCTAAAAGAATCATATATAAGTTAGTATTTATATAATTAATAATACTATATGTTGATAATCCAACCTCTCCTGCAATTCTACTAATAGCCATATTATTAGCTAATACGATAATAGAGTAGCTAATTTGTGCAAAAAAAGAAGGGAGACCTATGCTAGCAAACTCTCTTACTGTTTTTAAATCTAACTCTACATTTCCAAAAGTTAAATATCCCTGTTTTCTGAAAAAATGGGTTAATAGTATGGCTACTGTAACAATTTGTCCTAATCCTGTAGCTATAGCCGCTCCTTTTATTCCTAATCTTAGCTGAAAAATAAATATATAATCTAATATAATATTTGTTATGGCACCAGCTATCATTGAAATCATTGCCAATTTAGGTCTTCCATCATTTCTGACGAAGCTATTTAAGGATATTCCTATTAAGTTTGGAATACAAAAAATTGCATAATACCTTAAATACTCAGCTGATAAACCTTCTAAACTCTCTGTAGCACCTAACATTTTTACTATTGGATTGGCAAATATAACACAAACACCACTTGTAACTATACTAATAATTAAGAGTAGCTTAAATACTTTTCTAAAAATCTCTACAGCTTTATCAATTTGTTTAGCTCCAATATTTTTAGAAACTAAAGCACCTCCACCGATTGCAAACATATTCGTAATACCAAATAGCATTACTACAAATGGCAAATCTATATTTACTGCTGCTAAAGCTAAATCTCCCACGCCTTGTCCTACAAACATTCCATCAATTACTGTATACAAAGATGATACAAACATGGATAAGGCAGATGGGATGGCATACCTTAAAAATTCTTTTTTCATATCCTAAACCTCTTCTCTGCCCAATTTATTTCAATTTTTCTCAAATCCATACTCCTATAGTTGATAAGATTTTTTACAAGTAATAGACTAAATTGCACTTCCTCTTTTTCTTATAGAAAATCCCATTTTTCTATCCTCAACTAAAACTTGTCTATCATTTATAATTTGAAGCAACATATTAGCTATAATTTCTCCCGTTTTCACAAAATCATAGTAAATTGTCGTTAAAGGTGGAGTGTAATAACTAGATAAATCGTCATCATCAATCCCTACAACTGAAATATCTTCTGGCACACGATAGCCTGCCTTGTTTAAGTAACTCATTGTACCATAGGCAATTCTATCGAGTGCAGCAAAAATTGCAGTAGGTTTTAGATTCCCTTTATTCATAAGTTCTCTTGCTGATGAATATCCTTCCACTAATGTAAATCCTCCATTAATAATACGATCATCATCAATTGGCATATTATTTTCTTTTAAGGCATCCATATAACCTTTTTTCCTTAGAAATCCTGTAGCATAGTATTCATCAGTAAT
This sequence comes from Anaeromicrobium sp., assembly GCF_025210435.1. Lineage (GTDB taxonomy): Bacteria > Bacillota > Clostridia > Peptostreptococcales > Thermotaleaceae > Anaeromicrobium. The sequence continues at coordinate 17,318 of NZ_JAOART010000059.1, read as the reverse complement.
ACCAATAAAAGCAATATCTTTATGCCCTAAGTCTATTAAATGCTGAACTATTGATTTTGCAGCATTATAATCATCAAAGGTTAATGCGGGTATGGATGTTCCTTTCAATTTTTCTGTCAAACTTACAATAGGAGTGTCATAATCTTTTAAGTATTCTATTATTTCTGGACATATAATTTGAGGTACATAAATAACCCCCTCCACCTGACGGTCCTTCATAAACTCCAATGCTTCTACTTCATGCTTACTACTTTGTTGTCCAAATTCAAGGGTTGTAGTAAGAATTAAAGAATAACCTTTTTTTTGAAGGAGACGATTTACCCCTTCAACCACATGAGAATATACATTTGGTTTGATGCTGGGCATAATCATTCCAATTAATTTTGTTTTTTTAGAAACTAACTCTCTTGCAATTCTATTTGGCTTATATCCCGTTTCTTTTAGTACTCGATCAACTTTTTCCTTATATTCAGGACGAACTTTAATATTATTTAAAACTCTGGACACAGTTGCCTTAGATACACCTGCTAATTGTGCAATATCCTTTATATTCAATGAAATCCTCCTTCTAGGGTAGCTTATAAAATTAGTTCACATTATCTCTTTAATACTCATATACTTTTCCAATTCTTTAAATCTATCATGTGAAATTATTTTTTAACCATTGCCTAAATAATTATTTTTCTCTTATATAACCGCTTCATAAATGTGGTCCATAATCTAAAACTTAATCCTAAAAAGAATATAGGGATTATAGTCCTTTTCTAATCATATGATTGAATCCCTTAAAACAGCTACATAAATTAACTATTTATACTATAAAGAGTATAACACAATTACGTGGATCTAATCATCCCATAAAAGTCCCTTCCATTGGCAACTATCTGCTATCTAGTTTATAAGGTTTTCCTAATGCCTTTGGAGATGTAGCATCTTTTACAAATACTACAAGTACTATTAAAGTAACTATATAAGGTAGCATTGATAAAATATCTACGGAAATATTCCATCCCACTAGGGGACCGCCTATGAATATCTGCAAACTCTTAGTAAACCCAAAAATCAAACAAGCAACCAAAGTCTCTTTTGGGCGCCATTTTCCAAATATCATAGCAGCAAGGGCAATATACCCTTGACCAGAAATTAGACCTTGTCTAAAATTGGATACAATTGCTAGAGGATAAGCAGCGCCACCTATCCCTGCAAGAAAACCAGAAATACAAACACCTATATATCGTATTTTTTGAACATTAATGCCTACTGTTGCAGCTGCTTTTGGATGCTCTCCCACTGCTCTAATTCTTAGTCCAAACTTGGTTTTATAGAAAATAATCCATGTAATTGCTACAACCAATATTGCCATATAAACAATAGCATATTGATTTAATATGAGTTTTAATAACTGTGCTAGACCTCTATCACCACTATTTAGAAAAAGCATATTAAAAAGCTTTGGAATCTTGCTTTCCGTAGGAATTGCTGGTGTCATTGTTGCACCATCAAATAACATCATAGAAATATAAAGAGCACATCCAGGGGCTAAAAAATTAATTGCAATTCCCGATACAACTTGGTTCCCATAATTCTTAATACAAACAAAACCATGAATTAATCCAAAAAATGCACCACCCAAACCTGCACCTAAAAGAGCTATCCAAGCATTTCCATTAAAATAAGCTATTGCAGCAGCTGCAAATGCTCCAAAATACATCATCCCTTCAAGGCCTATATTGATAATACCTGATTTTTCAGAATACAATGCTCCCATGGCTACTAGTATCAATGGTGTTGCATACATGAGGGTTGAACCAAGGAGAAAGCCAATAATCGATAATACATCCATTATTTTCACACCTCTCTTTGTTTTATAAATTTATTTTTAACTTTCAATGAAAACCAAGACATATCCGTTATGGTGGTTGATAAAATAATAATTCCAAATATAATATTTATTACTTCTGATGGCACACCCACAAATTGCATTTTTGCTCCACCATACTGCATACCACCAAACATTAAACCTGCAAATATTACCCCCACTGGCGAATTACTTCCTAATAGGGAAACTGCTATTCCAGTAAAACCGTAATTTTCTGAAATACTCAATTTGGAAATATGATAAGATACTCCCATCACTTGAACTGCCCCAGCTAATCCAGCTAATGCTCCAGCAATAAACATAGATCTTATAATTGCACGTTTCATATCTATCCCTGCATATTTTGCTGCATGTTTATTGTAACCTACTGCTCTAAGTTCAAAGCCCTTAGTTGTTTTAAATAGATAAAAACTAATAATAATTACTCCTATGATTACTATAAGAAACCCCCAATTATTCTTAACACCTGGACCAGTTATTGTTTCTAACCATGAAAAATTAATCTTGGCACTTTCCCTTATATCGAAGGTAGATTCTGTACCTGGGTTCTTCAACATGGGTAAATAAACAAAATAATTGGCTAAATACAAGGCAATCCAATTTAGCATAATAGTACTAATAACTTCATTAACACCATATGTTCCTTTCAACCATCCAGCAAATCCACCAAATAACCCTGCAGCTAACATGGCTCCCATTACAACTATTGGAATATGAATAGCTGGCGGTAAATCTAATACTACTCCAAGTATTGTTGCTGTCAATGTACCAATCATAAATTGACCTTCCGCTCCAATATTGAACAATCCTGTTCTAAAGGCAAAAGCAACTGATAGTCCTGTTAAAATGATAGGCGTTGACTTAATAACAACCCAGCATAAATATTTTGGTTTAGAAAATATACCCATAAATAATTTCTCATATGCTAATATTGGATCATGTCCTGATAACAAAAGTACTATGGCACCAAAAGCAAGTCCAAAGAAAATGGATCTTATGGTAAGTATTAATGTAGCTCTAAATTTAGAATTATTGATTTTTTCTTTCACTACTTATCACCTCCAGACATTAATAATCCAAGTCTATATTCATCTACTTCACTTCCTTTATAAATACCTACAATCTCTCCCTCATAAATAACAGCTATTCTATCAGATAAACTCATAATCTCATCAAGTTCATAGGATACCAATATTACCGTTTTCCCCTTATTCCTTTGGTCAACCAAGGCTTTATGAACAAATTCTATTGCTCCAACGTCTAGTCCACGTGTTGGCTGTGCAGCAATAAGTACATTAGGATTGTTTGTTACTTCTCGAGCAATAATAATCTTTTGCTGATTACCTCCTGATAACACAGCCGCCCGATCTTCAATGTGATTAAGACGTATATCAAACTTCTCTACCATTTTTTTAGAGAACTCTTTAATATTATTAATATTTAGAATACTATTTTTAGAAAATTTGGGATTTTTATAATCATTCAATATGAAATTTTCATATATACTAAAATCTAAAACTAAACCATGTTTATGTCTATCTTCTGGAATTAAACATAATCCCACATGCTGTCTTGAGTTTATATTCTCATTTTGTATAGGTTGTCCATTAATTTTTATTTCTCCACTTTTTATGTTTGTTAATCCAAAGACACCTTCAATTAACTCCTTTTGACCATTACCATCTATTCCAGCTATTCCTAATATCTCACCTTCATAAGCTTGTAGATTCAGCTTATTTACAGCCTCTTGTTCCCTATTATCCACAACTACCAAATCCCTAATTTCTAGTGATACTTTACCTGGTTTATACTTTTCTTTCTTTACCTTAAATTCAACTTCTCTACCTACCATCATGGAGGCAAGTTCCTTTTCATTTGTATCACTTACATTTACTACACCTATTTTCTTACCCGTTCTTATGACTGTACATCTGTCTGCAACTGCAAGAATTTCTTTCAATTTATGAGTAATAATTATTATTGATTTTCCCATTTTTCCTAGATTTTTAATAATTTCAATCAAACTATCAATCTCCTGAGGTGTTAAAACTGCAGTTGGTTCATCTAAAATCAAAACATCTGCCCCTTTATATAAGGCTTTTAATATTTCAATTCTTTGCTGCATTCCTACTGATAAATCAGCCACTACCATATCTGGATCCACATCAAGACCATATTCTTTAGAAAGTTTAATAAGATTTTCCCTAACTGTTTCTTTGTCAATAAAACTACCGTAAACTGTAGATTCACACCCTAGCATTATATTCTCTAAAACTGTAAATACAGGTATCAACATAAAGTGTTGATGAACCATACCTATACCATATTCTATGGCAACCTTTGGAGAGGTGATTTTTACCTCCTTACCACCTATTTTTATTGAACCTCCTGTTGGTGTATATAATCCATAAAGAATGTTCATAAGAGTAGATTTACCTGCTCCATTTTCACCTAACAGGGCATGTATTTCACCCTTATAAACCTCTAAGTCTACTGCATCATTGGCTATAAAGTTCCCAAATTTTTTCGTTATTTTTTTCATTTCAACCATTTCTTCATTTGGACTAAAGGAATATTTACTCATTATAAACCTCCCTCCTTTTATATAATTAAACTTCCATAGTATTTTCCTCTTAAAACAAGTAGATTTCCTAAATTATACTTACCTCCCTAGATAGTATTAAGAATAGAACTTTAACTACTTAACATACCTAGGGAAATAAAAAGTATAAGAAACTATATAATCTCTAGTGCTATTTTTACCATATCAGTAAAAGTATTTTGACGTTCTTGTGCAGAAGTTTCTTCCCAAGTTACCAATGAATCACTTACTGTCAAAAGTGTTAAAGCCTGTACCTTCTTTTTAGCTGCAATAGTATATAATGCGGAAGTTTCCATTTCTAAGGCTAATACTCCATACTCTGCTAGCTTTTCTATATCATTTTTATCTCCATCATAGAAAGAATCATTTGTTAGTATTCCTCCAACATGTACATTGGAGTCAATAGTACTAATTTGGTTATACGCTTCATTTAAAAGCTCAAAGTCTGCACTTGGTGCATAATCCAGGTTTCCAAATATCTTTTTATTCATATTTGAATTTGTAGATGCACACATGGCAATGACAACATCTCGAACTTTAACATGCTTCTGAATAGAACCGCAGGTTCCAATTCTAATCAGTCGATTAGCTCCATAACTATCAATCAATTCATTAATGTATATTGATGCGGAGGGCATTCCCATACCCGTTCCTTGAATTGATACTCGTTTTCCCTTATAAGTTCCTGTAAAACCATACATTCCTCGTACTTCGTTATAACAAACCACATCTTCAAGAAATGTTTCTGCAATAAATTTTGCCCTAAGTGGATCTCCTGGAAGAAGTACCCTTTCAGCAACATCTCCAACTTTGGCTCCAATATGTGTACTCATTTTGTTTCCTCCTTTATTCTATCTTCTGATATCGGTTTCTGTTTTTATCATATTATATTTCTTACTTTTTTCTATGACCTTAAAATTCTTTCTCGTATTCCTCCTTATTTTCAGGAACCATAACAATACCATCTATAATTTTCTTTCTTAATTCCTCAACCTCATCTAGTATTTCTTTAGGAACATGCTTATCAGATGTGGGAGCAATATCTACACCACCTTCTGCAAGTCCATAGCTTACAGATTTTCCTCCCATCCATTTACCATTTTGCAAATCCTCAATTATACTATAAGCAGCATGATCAACCCTCTTAACAGCTGATGTTAAAACGTTTTCCGGAGCCAGATCACTTTGATCCCTGTCTACTCCAATTACCCATTTATTCTTTTCTTTAGCAGCTTCAATTACACCATTTCCTGTTGCTCCTGATGCATGATAAACAATATCTGCCCCACTATTATAAAACTGTTCTGCAATTGACTTTCCTGCAGCTGCATCACCAAATGATCCTGCATATTGAACAAAAATTTCAGCATCTGGATTAGCATATTTCACACCAGACATGAACCCATACTGAAACTTGTTAATCACATAAAAATCAACGCCACCTACAAAACCAACTTTATTCGTTTTAGTCATTTTACCCGCTATATACCCCACTAAAAATGATGCCTCATGCTCCTTAAATGTAATTCCAACAACGTTAGATGGTGTTTCTTCACCATAAGAATTATCAACAATAGCAAACTTATTATTTGGAAAGTTTAATGCTGCATTCTTAAGGGCATCACTCATCATATATCCAATGGCCAAAGTGAGATCAGTTTCTTCATCTACCAAAAATTGTAGATTAGTTTCATAATCACTCTCCTGCTTGGACTCTAAATAATTTACATCTACACCAAAATCGTCTTTAGCCTTTCCAAGACCCTCCCATGCGGACTGATTGAATGATAAATCATTTACCCCTCCCACATCTGTAACCATACCAATGCTTAATTGATTCCCTTTAGATGCATTTTCATCACTCTTTCTTCCACATGCAGCAACACTCACAAGAACAACAAGTATTAATAGGATAGCTATTACCTTTTTCATTTTTTGCCCTCCAATTCTCGGAATATTTAATAAAGTTTTACTGAAACCGGTATCTATAGAATATTATAAAAATTCCATCTTGTCAATAATTTTCATCCACCATATATGAAGTACTCTTTTAAATTAATATATTTTCCTGAAGTAGATTCTCATAAAGCAATTTTATAAATATAAAATCTATATAGTCTCTAAAAAAATATAATTAGAAATATTTGTATAAACAGTGTAAAATGTAATATACATATAAAAAATCATATTAAAATATCTTCTTATTTCAAATGGTTATGAAATATTATAACAGGAGGAATTAAAATGAATTATTCAATAGGGCAAATATCTGAAAAAACAGGCCTTACCACCCATGCAATAAGGTATTATGAAAAAGAGGGTCTTTTAACTAATATTAAAAGAAATGAAAATGGTATTAGAAAATTCAGTGATGATGATATTATTTGGATTTCTTTAATTAGCTGTTTAAGGGAAACGGGCATGTCAATTAAGGATATAAAGTATATGGTTGATTTAAGTTTAAAGGGAAAACATACTGTTGCTCAAAGAAAATCCATATTAGAGAACCACAAGAAAAAAGTACAGAAACAGATTGACGATTTACAAAATGCTGTAAAAAAAATTGACAGTAAGCTTGCATATTATAATAGTAACAATAGTAAATGTTAACAAAAATATAATTTTTTTCAAAATAATACTTGACTTAGAGTCCACTCTAATATATATACTTAGCTATGAAAATAAAAGGAGGAAAAAAATATGTTTAATTTTGAATTTTATAATCCAACTCGTGTTATCTTTGGAAAGGGTCAAATTGATAAACTACATAGTCAAATATCTAAAGATGCAAAGGTATTAATTCTATATGGCGGTGGTAGTGTTAAGAAATTTGGAACACTAGATATGGTTAAAAAATCTCTTAAGGATCGTAAGATTGTTGAATTTGGGGGTATTGAGCCAAACCCTAGATATGAAACTTTAATGAAAGCTGTAGATATAGTAAAAAAAGAGGACATAGACTTTCTACTAGCCCTTGGTGGAGGTTCTGTTATTGATGGAACTAAATTTATTAATCTAGCTGCCAACTATACAGGTAATAACAAAGCAGAGTTATTAACAAATCCAAAGGCAGTAGCTTCCATTACAAAAGGATTACCTATTGGCACCGTTTTAACTCTTCCTGCAACAGGATCTGAAATGAATATGGGTGCTGTTGTAAGCTACAAAAGTGGTAAATTCCCTGTTTTTAGCCCACTATCTTTTCCTAGGTTCTCAATTTTAGATCCGACTATAACATATACTTTACCATTAACACAAGTGGCTAATGGAATTGTAGATACATTTATTCATACAGTCGAACAGTATGTAACTTATCCTGCTGAAGGTAGATTTCAAGATAGAACTGCAGAGGGTATTTTACAAACACTAATTGAAATTGGTAAAAAGACTATTGATAATCCTAAAGATTACGATGCGAGAGCAAATCTTGTATGGTGTGCTACTATGGGGCTAAATGGACTGATTGGAGCTGGAGTTCCTCAGGACTGGACTACTCATACAATGGGTCATGAGCTAACTGCTTTATTTGGTATCGATCATGGAAAAACCCTTGCTATCTTACAACCGGCTATCTGGAGTGTTAGAAAAGATAAGAAGAGAGATAAACTAATACAATATGCAGAACGGGTATGGGGTATTACAGAAGAAAATGATGATCTTAAAATTGACTTGGCCATTGAGAAAACAAGAGAATTTTTTGAAAGCCTAGGTATAAAAACTCGCTTATCAGACTATGGCCTAACCTCTGATAAAATAGATCTTGTGGTTTCTAATTTAGAAAATCATGGGCATACGAATATCTCCGAAACTGGTGATTTGACCCTATCTATAAGTCGTGAGATTTTAGAAAAAGCTATGTAAGTTAACTCCTTGTGCTAGTTGATTTTCTCTTTTGAGATTTAAGACATATGAGAAAAATAAACTAGTCAAGTTACTGAGTAATTTGGATTATTTTCAAGGCATGGTGAGCGAGCATATTAAACATATGTAAGGGATTCCATAACGAAGAAAATAATTCAAATAACCAGTAAAATTACTACTTTCATATTTCATTATCCTTCATAAATAAATTATTTTTCCTAATGATATGACTTAGAGTTAACTCTAAGTCAATACTTTTTTTATCTTATTTTTTAATATGCCTTAAGTTTTGAAAGATAGAATGGTCCATGTATAAAACAAAAATTTTAGGCTAAAATCTTTAATATACAAACTTATACTATTTTATAATAAGGTGATAATTATGGATACAAATATGAAGGCAAATATAGATTTAATTATGAATGAAATAGGTAGTAACAGCCCTGTAATTGTAAAGGATTTTTTTATTGGAAATAAAAAAACTTTTGATGCTACCATCATATATGTAAATGGGTTAGTAAATAAAGATGTTATTGAAAGAGGTATTTTAAAACCATTAATGTTTCAAGTAGATGAAAATATAACTATAAATAACCATACTGCAGAATATATTTGTAAAAAATATATTCCTTTACCCAATGTGCAAATAGAAACAAATATTATTAATGTTATAGATTCTATTAAATCAGGAAAAACAGTCATATTGATTGACAAAGTGAGTAATTTTATCGTAATAGACACAGCTGGTGGTAATTTTCGTACCATAAGTGACCCTCCAACAGAATCTACTGTGAGAGGGTCTAGGGAAGGTTTTGTAGAAAATTTAGAAACTAATATTAGTATGCTAAGGAGAAAAATCAAAGATAAGAACTTAACAATAGAAAATTTAAAAATTGGCAGGCGTTCTCAAACTAACTTAGTATTAATGTATATTGAAGACATAGTAAATAAAGATGTTTTAAAAAAAATTCGAGATAAAATAAATAACATAGATGTGGATGCAGTAAATGATACTGGTATTCTAGAACAATATCTAGAAGAAAGTACCTATTCCATCTTCCCACAAATATATGGTACTGAACGACCAGATATTGTAAAAGCAAATTTACTTGAAGGTCGTGTAGCCATCATATTAAATGGAACTCCCTATGTCCTTACTGCTCCAGCCATATTTGTAGAATTTTTTCAAGCTGTAGAAGATTATAGTGAACGGACCATAGTATCATCCTTTACAAGGCTTCTACGAATAGTTGCGGTTCTTATAATAATAACATTACCATCTATCTATTTAACTCTAATACAATACAATGCTGAGCTTATACCTATAAAATTCCTCAATCCAATTGTACAATCCCGAGAAGGAATAGCATTAACCCCTTTTCTTGAAATATTAGCCATGGAAATAGTCGTAGAGTTTTTAAGAGAAGGAGGATTAAGACTTCCTCCTAGAATAGCATCCACCTTAAGTATAGTGGGAGGAATTATAATAGGAAATACTGCTGTTGAATCAAAAATAGTAAGTCCTACCACACTACTTATAATCGGTATATCCGTTGTAGCTACTTTTTTAATACCTAATTATGAAATGTCCCTTAGTATAAGGTTTATTAGATTTCCTATGCTCATTCTTACAAGTGCTATGGGATTTTTAGGAATAACATCTGGTATGTTCTTTTTGATAGTTCATCTTTACTCTTTAGAGAGTTTTGGAGTTCCTTATTTCTCTCTAAAAGAGGGAGATCTAAAGGATATATTTATTAGGGCACCCCTTTGGAAGATGAACAATAGACCTAAATCCATTCCAAATAATAACCCCATAAGGCAGAAGGATTTTAGAAAATATTCAGGAGGAAAGAAGAATGAATAAACAGAAAAATCTTATAAATTCAAGTGAACTAGGTTCCTTATTGATAGGTTTTTCAGTTGGGCCAGCCTTTTTAAGATTTTCTAATGCCCTTGTGGAAACTGCCGGACATGATGCATGGATTTCAGCAATAATTGGATTAACATATCCCCTTTATGTTATTCTCATAGCCAACTTCATAATAGCTAGACATCCTACAGATGGCATATTACTTTTGAACAAAAAATATTTTGGTAATCTTTTAGGGAATATAATAAATTTCATATTTATTTCACAATTTACACTTGTTGCTTTAACTGTTACATCAGATTTTGTTAATCTTTCACTGACTTATATTGTTCCATTTTTATCTCCTCTAAAAATCATTATAGTAGCCATTTCACTAGGAGCATATGCCTCTTCTAATGACTTAAATGTTTTAGGTAGAATGAACAAATTAATTAATTTAGGTTATTTAATAGTATTATTTTCTCTAGTTACTATTAAAGATGGTGATATATCAAATATACAGCCCATATTTGGTACGGGTTTATTAAATATTATAAAAGCAAATAAAATAACGGCCTATTATTATACAGGCTGGGAATCTATTTTTTTACTTTATCCATATGTAGTAGACCCTAAATCAATAAAAGAAAAAACCTTAAAAGCCGTAGCTATAGGAGGAACAATATGGGTATGGGCTGTATTCTCCACCATAATCTATTTAGGTGTGGACATTCTTCCTAAAAGCTACTGGTCTTATATCTTTGTCTTTGAAAGTATACAGGTACCCGTAATCAATAATTTTAGATATATATTCACCTTTGTTTGGGTATTAATAGTAATTAGAGTTATTTCAAACTATTATTTTGCATCCGTTTTAGGTATAAATGAATTTATAAAGGTAGACATAAAAAAAATAAGTATATATATTTATCCTTTTATGGTCTTCATTGCCTTAATACTCTCTAATAATTTATTAAAAGAAAGTATACTATCTGTTGCCTCACCATCTTATATTATTTTTAATTTAGTACTCTTTACATTACTAGCTTTGCTCATATCATTTAAACCTAAATATTAAACTTACTACTTCTGGAGGTACTTATGGATAAAAAACATTATAAAACCAATTCAGTTTATACTTTACTTAGTAGAAAAAATCATACAATTATATTCATTGTTTTTATTTTATTCTACCTATATTTTCGTAATGGGGTAACCTATTTACCCGTTGAAAATCTTAATATTCCTTCTGGATTTAGTATTGACCTTGCTCCTTCTGAAGATAAATTCAGTGTATCCATGTCCTTTTATGATTACCATGAAGAGAAAAAAATTTCTAGTACAACCTATACGGTGGTAGACAGTTCCCTTTCCCATACTATTGAAAAGCTACAACTATCTTTAAATAAAAAAATGATTACAGGAGTTGAAAAGGCATATGTTTTTGGTGAAGAATATGCAAAATTTGGTATAAGAAATTTAGTTGACATTGACTTTAAGGATGCCTCAATTAATGATACAGTTCTTTTAACCATATGTAAGGGAAAGGCTGAAGATATTCTTAATTTTGAAATCCCCTCATATCCTAATGCTGTAGATTATATTGAAGGGATGATTGAAAGTTCTAAGGATAATAATTTTTTTTCTGATAACTATAAACTCATAGACGTTTTTGTACGAATTGGGGCAGAAGGAAGAAATGTTGTATTGCCCTATATTGAAATAAAAGAGGACAAACTACAAATTACTGGAATGGCCTTATTCAAAGAAGATAAAATGATTAGAAAAATAGATATGGAAGAAACAAGAATTATGAATTTATTAAGGGAGAATAATGTAGAGGGTATACTTGTACTTAAAAAAAACTCAAAAGAGTACCTAGGCTACTACCCACAAACATCTAAAAAAGTTCACTGTGAAAAAAAAGATGGTAAATATATTTTTTATATAGACTTATCTTTGAATGGAAATATAATTGAAAATGAGTTATTTCCTGATATACATTCAAATTCAGCCACTATGGAAATTTTCCAAAATAAAATGAAAAAAAAAGTAGAAAAAATGAGTGCTGATTTTATAAATAAAATGCAAAAGGACTATGAAATAGATTGTCTTGAACTAGGTAAAGTTGCTGCAAGTAAATATGGAAGACATAGGGATATTGATTGGAACAAAGTAGTTTCTAATTCTGAAATAGTGGTTAATGTAGAGGTTAAAGTAGAGAACATGGGAAGAGGAGACTATTAATACTATAATGTGAATTTTTCCCATCAAAAAATTCCTTGTAAGTATCCATACAAGGAATTTTTTGGTATATACCATTTTTTCATATGCCTTATAGCTTAAATGTAGAGATAGTTTGTTGTAATTCTTGAGCTAATTGTGATAAGTTTTCACTAGCATTAGCAATGTCCTGAATAGAAGCTGATTGCTCTTCAGTTGATGCAGAAGCCTCTTCACTACTTGCAGCATTCTCTTGTGCTATGGCAGAAAGGGATCTAATCACATGAGAAATATTTTCTCTTCTATTTTCCATTTCTTGTACAGAATCACTCATTTTTTCAATTGCACTTTCCGTTCCTTCCATGGCCTTATATATTTCCTTATATTTATGTTCAGCTTCATTAACGCTTTTGGCTTGTTCTCCACCAGCCGCTTCCACTTCCTTTATCTTATGAACTGCATTTGATGAGTTTCCAATTAATTCATTTACTACCACATCGATTTCCTTTGTGGAACTAGTAGACTCTTCTGCTAACTTTCTTATTTCCTCTGCTACTACTGCAAAGCCTCTTCCTGCATCACCAGCTCTTGCTGCCTCAATTGCAGCATTTAATGCCAATAGATTTGTTTGTTCTGCAATAGCTGCAATTACCTTGCTAGCACTTGCAATCTTCTCAGAACTCACATTAGTCTCTTCTATGACTTTAAATATTTCACTGGCTGCTTCCCCTCGTTCCTCCGTCTTATGTGTTAGTTCATTTATTACCTCTAACCCTTCATTTATTAAATCATACACATTATGAGATGCACTATTTACCTGGTCCATGTAGTCTTGATTTTCTTTGATTAAATTTCCTAGATCATTAATTTTTCCAGCACCATCCTCCGTATCCTGTGCCTGGTTCATGGCTCCCTTCGCCAACTCTTCAATAGTTTTTGATACTTCCTCGGAGCTATCTGCTGCCTGTGTACATGTGGCTGTTAATTCTTCTGAAGATGCTGATACTTGACCTGCCACATCCTGTACTTCTTTAATTAATTGAATAAAATTTTTCCTCATTCTTCCCAAGGCCCTTGCCATTTCTCCAGTTTCATCTTTTCTATTTAGCAACTTCATTCCCTCATTTTTTTCATGAAAAGTAAGGTCATGTTCTGCCAATTTAAAGATTTCCTTAGAAACTAGAACTATTGATTTTACCACATATTTACTATTATAATACAAAACACCAACCATGATTATCATTCCTATAACAGTACTAGCTATTGCCCTGCGAATCATTTTATTTGTTTTTTCCATCAATTCCTTTATTGGGACTATTGTTGTGTAAGACCATTTCAAATTACTTCCATCAAAATTAATAGGTGTGTAAAACTTATAAACATCCTGTTCCATACTAGTAGACCATGAAGTATTCATAAATTTTTCTCCCTTTTGAATCTTTTGTAAATATTCAGTACCTAAGTTACCCTTAAACTCACCACCAATTTTATTTACCATTTCTTCCTCTGGATGGGCTAATACAATTCCTTTATCAGTAACTAGCCTACCAAATCCATTATTAAATAACTTTACAGATGAGTTAATAGATGTAAGTTGTTTTAGGGATATATCTAATCCTACTACACCATAAAATTTTCCTTCTATTATGATTGGTTCACAAAATTCAATAGTTGTAATTTCTTCACCATTTAATTCATAGGTTAGTGGATCAGTAATATAGGCCTTTTTAGTCTTCTTTGGTATGGAGTAGTAATCTTTTTTCTCTGTATTTTCAGAATATTCCAGCATTAACTTTTCTCCAGTTCTTCCCCAACATGGAAGAAAGCGACCTTTGTTATCACTACCAGGTTTGTTTATGTTATTATGATCTTCATTATCAAATCCATTAGGTTCCCATACTACCCATGCATATACATAATTTTTATTCTCTTCTAATTTGTTTTTTAATAATTCTACAACAACCTCCCTACTAGTTCCACCACTCTTTTTCATGTTTAACAAAGTACTTGTAATAGCCTTAGCATCATATTGAGCCTTATTAAGAATTTCTTCCATTTCCTTGGAAATATTATCTGTTTGGATTTGAATTTTTTCAATGCTATTTTCTTTCACATTAATATAAGTACTATCTATTAAATACCCCATAGTAAGTGTAGATATAATTATCATAACTCCTAAATTCAAAACCATTAGCCGTGTCCTAAGTCTCAATTTAAACTCCTCCTTTTCTTCTGTCTTATGATTTTTTAAATTTTTCCATATGTATAAATTCACAATAATAAATCACTAGTTTTGCCTTCTATTATTCAGCTAGCTCCGTACCAAATTAAATTATATCAAAAAACAGGTTATTATTGTTTATTTTTATGAAAATTTTTGTAAGTTTTTACAAATATATGTCAATAACATTTATAATTAACCTTATAGAATGTAAATTACTTGCAATTTTCATGTTACCTTCTTTTAAAATATTAAAAGTGACTACATTGTTTTATAGTCACTTTCCAAAATATTTATTCTTCTCCCATTACTTATAGCTTAAATGTAGAAATAGTTTGTTGTAATACTTGAGCTAATTGGGATAAATTTTCACTAGCATTTGCAATGTCCTGAATGGAAGCTGATTGCTCTTCAGTTGATGCAGAAGCTTCTTCACTACTTGCAGCATTCTCTTCTGCTATGGCAGAAAGGGATCTAATCACATGAGAAATATTTTCTCTTCTATTTTCCATTTTGTGTACAGAATCACTCATTTTTTCAATGGCACTTTCCGTTCCTTCCATAGCCTTATATATTTCCTTGTATTTACGTTCAGCTTCATTAACACTTTTAGCTTGTTCTCCACCAGCAGCCTCAACTTCCTTTATCTTATAAACTGCATTTGAAGAGTTTCCAATTAATTCATTTACTACCACATCGATTTCCTTTGTGGAACTAGTAGACTCTTCTGCTAACTTTCTTATTTCCTCCGCTACTACTGCAAAACCTCTTCCTGCCTCACCTGCCCTTGCTGCCTCAATTGCAGCATTTAATGCCAATAGATTTGTTTGCTCTGCAATAGCTGCAATTACTTTACTAGAATTTGCAATCTTCTCAGAACTCATATTGGTCTCTTCTATGACTTTAAATATTTCACTGGCTGCTTCTCCTCTTTCCTCCGTCTTATGTGTTAGATCATTTATGACCTCTAGCCCTTCATTTATTAAATCATATACATTATGAGATGCATTATTTACCTGGTCCATGTAGTCTTGATTTTCTTTAATTAAATTCCCTAGATCATTAATTTTTCCGGCACCATCCTCCGTATCCTGTGCCTGGTTCATAGCTCCCTTCGCCAATTCTTCAATAGTTTTTGATACTTCCTCTGAGCTATCTGCTGCCTGTGTGCATGTGGCTGTTAACTCTTCTGAAGATGAGGATACTTGACCTGCCACATCCTGTACTTCTTTAATTAATTGAATAAAATTTTTCCTCATTCTTCCCAAGGCCCTTGCCATTTCTCCCGTTTCATCTTTTCTCTTTAATAACTTCATTGCCTCATTTTTTTCATCAAAGGTAAGGTCATGTTCTGCCAATTTAAAAATTTCCTTAGAAACTAAAACTATTGATTTTACCACATATTTACTATTATAGTACAAAATACCCACTATAATTAACATGCCAATAACTGTACTAACTACTGCCATACGAATCATTTTATTGGTTTTTTCCATCAATTCCTTTATTGGGACTATTGTTGTGTAAGACCACTTCAAATTACTTCCTTCAAAATTAATAGGTGTGTAAAACTTATAAACATCCTGTTCCATACTAGTAGACCATGAAGTATTCATAAATTTTTCTCCCTTGTGAATCTTTTCTAAATATTCATTACCTGATTTCCCCTTAAACTCACCACCAATTTTATTTACCATCTCTTCCTCTGGATGGGCTAATACAATTCCTTTCTCACTAACTAGCCTACCAAATCCATTATTAAATAACTTTACAGATGAGTTAATAGATGTAAGTTGTTTTAGGGATATATCTACTCCTACTACACCATAAAATTTTCCTTCCATTATGATTGGTTCACAAAATTCAATAGTTGTAACTTCTTCACCATTTAATTCATAGGTTAGTGGATCAGTAATATAGGGTTTTTTAGTCTTCTTTGGTATGGAGTAGTAATCTTTTTTCTCTACATTTTCACAACTTTCTAGCGTTAGCTTTTCTCCACTTCTTCCCCAAATTGGAAGAAATCTACCTTTATTATCACTACCAGGTTTGTTTATGTTATTATGATCTTCATTATCAAATCCATTAGGTTCCCATACTACCCATGAATATACATAATTTTTATTCTCTTCTAATTTATTTTTTAATAATTCTATAACAACTTCCCTATTAGTTCCACCACTTTTTTTCAGGTTTACCAATGTACTTGTAATAGCCTTAGCATCATATTGGGCCTTATTAAGAATTTCTTCCATTTCCTTGGAAATATTGTCTGTTTGGATTTGAATTTTTTCAATACTATTTTCTTTCACATTAATATAAGTACTATCTATTAAATACCCCATAATAAGTGTAGATATAATTATCATAACTCCTAAATTTAAAGCTATTAACCGTGTTCTAAGCCTCAATTTTAATTCCTCCCTTTTTCTCTCTTGTGATTCCTTCAATTAGTTTAATATCTACAAATCCGTATTCAATTATATCAGAAAAAATTTATTATTGTTTCTTTTTTGGTAATTTTTTGTATATTCGTCAATATATCTCATATTTCGTACAACATATATTTCCAAACTAGTATGCAGTCATACAATTGAATAATATTCTTATAATGGATTATTATTCCAGTGATTGGCTGCATACTTATCCTGTTAAATTTATACCATATTTTTCAACTACT
>NZ_JAOART010000058.1 GCF_025210435.1 Anaeromicrobium sp. | reverse complement strand
TAAGTTTTTTAATATCTTTTTTAGTGAATAAAATTTTGCTCATTTAATAGCCTCCTATTCTTATATTATATTGTATAAAAAAAGTACCCATAGTCTAAACACTTTTTTTCAAAGTGTCCATTCTATAGATACCATTTTAATTAAATATAATCTTGAATTTTATGAATTTTCTGGTATACTTTTTCTATGACTTTATTTTAGGGTATATAGGCTAATGAATAATAACATGAAATTTGCATATTAATAATCAAAAAATTTACTAGATTAAAGTGAAAAAGTATGATATAATTAATGAAATTTCACAAATATTCTAACTTTAAATTAAGGGGGGAGAAAACAAATATGGAAAAAAGAGAAAATTGGGGCTCGAAGATCGGCTTTATAATGGCAGCGGCTGGTTCGGCAGTAGGTCTAGGTAATATATGGAAATTCCCATTTACCGCAGGTCAAAATGGCGGTGGCGCATTTGTTTTAGTTTATTTAATTTTTGTTGCACTTATTGGTTTTAGTGTTATGCTTACAGAATTTGCTGTAGGTAGAAGAAGACAGCTAGCTGCTGTTGGTGCTTTTAAATCGGTGGATAAGCGTTGGACTTTTGCAGGAGTTTTAGGAGTTTTAAGTGGATTCTTAATTATGGGATTTTATCCTGTAGTTGGAGGATGGGCTCTTGCTTATGTATTTAAAGTAGCAGGTGGTTTGTTAAATAACCCAGGCGCTATTGGAGATTCTTTTGGTGCGTTTATTACGAATCCTAGTGCTCCACTAATGTGGATGGTATTATATCTTATTTTAAACGTGGTAATCGTTGTAAAGGGTATATCTTCTGGAATTGAAAAGGCTGGAAAGGTATTAATGCCCCTATTATTTGGTATTTTAATTGTTATTGCAATTAAAGGTTTAACTTTACCTGGTGCAATGGCTGGGATGGAATTCTTATTTAAACCTGACTTTAGCAAATTAAATGGTAGTGTTGTATTAGCCGCATTAGGGCAAGCATTTTTCTCCTTATCATTAGGTATGGGATGTATGATTACTTATGGTTCATACCTTTCTAAGAGTGAAAATCTTGTGCAAAATGCAGCAATTGTTACTGCAATGGATACGGCCGTTGCATTATTAGCTGGTATTGCCATGTTCCCAGCAATGTTTGCCTTTGGTATGGAGCCAGCAGCAGGACCTGGATTAGTTTTTGTTGTTGTACCTACATTATTTGCAGAAATGGGAGCCATGGGTTCTGTATTTGCACTTATGTTCTTCGTAGCTCTTACAGTGGCTGCTTTAACTTCTTCCGTTTCATTACTAGAAGTTGTTGTTGCCTTTTTAATTGATGAAAAGCAATTTAGTAGAAAGAAAGCAGTATTTTCTTCATCAACGGTTATGGTATTACTTTGTATCCTAGCTTCATTGTCACTAGGCGGTGTAGGACCGAAATTATTTGGAACAGGTGCATTTGATATATTTGATTTATTAACAGATAAGATATTCTTAGCAATCGGCGGAATGTTATTATGTATTTTCGCAGGTTGGAGATTAAAGAAAGAAGACTTATATGATGAAGTTACAAACAAAGGTACAGTAGAGTTTGGCCTATTTGGAGCATGGTATGGATTAATTAAGTTTGTTATTCCAATTACAATTGCAGTAGTTGCATTTAATGGAATTCGTCAAGGATTTGAAAGCGGTTCTGGCCCAATTATGATATTGGGAATATGTATAATTGGATTCTTTGCAGCCATATCTAAAAAGCTTTAATATAAGGTTTTGTAAAAAAGTACAATATATTATTAAATATAAAAACAGCTTGAGACAATGGCGTCTTAAGCTGTTTTTATTCTGGAAATGATCTGTTTTAAATACAGAGCTATAACTATTTGATTTTATGAATAGGCCTAGATAGTAATAAGTTATGGATCAATAGGATATTATTGACATTCTAGAAAATGTATATTATAATGACTAAAATAGGAAATGATAATAATTTTCAATTGGTTATGGAGGGTCTCTATGCTAAGCTTTAATTCCGATGAATCTCAATTAATTGAAGAGTTGTACTTGGCTCTTCAGATTTTTCTTCTTTTAATTTTATTGAATATATCTTTCCCACTTTTCGTAAAGAGTGATTTTGTCATTATAAAAGCCTTTAGTATTTCTTTTGCAATTTATGTAGCCATAAAAATATTTGTTTTTGCCAAAGACACATATAATGAAGAAGGGGAAAAAAAAGGTGAACCAAGTAAAATAATGAGTATAGTAGATGGATTCTTTATTGGTATATTCATCTATATACAAAAGAAAAACCATGTTGATCTTATGGATTTTTTCTATATTTATGTGATTATTCAAAGTATTCGTTATCATAGGTCAAAAAGTATTGTATTTAGTTTATTAGCATCAGTGTTACATGCGCTTATAGTATTTAAAAGCCATGGTCCAAATATTTTAACTATTGAACTCATAACAAGTATTTCACTATATTTTTTAGTAAATTTAGTAATTGGATTTGCACTGAAACAAATAAGTATACTACAAGAAGAAAGGCATTATTATTATAATGAGTTAATTAAGAAAAATAATGAACTTCAACTACTGGCTACAACAGATTATTTAACAAGTTTGAATAATCATCAATCCTTTTATTCTTATTTTGATTCTTTAAAAAAACATGCTTGTAAAATTAAAACACCTATTAGTCTAACCTTGATTGATATTGATGATTTTAAGAAAATCAATGATACATATGGACATTTAGTTGGTGATGAAATATTAAAGGAATTAGCGAAAGTAGTTAGAGGAAGTGTTAGGAAATCTGATTTTGTAGCACGCTACGGTGGAGAAGAATTTGCTATTATCTTACCAAGTACTAAGTTGAATGTGGCAATACAATTATCTGAACGCATACGAAAAAACGTTGAAAATCATACTTTTAAAGTGAATGATGTGGATATTAAAGTAACCATTAGTCTAGGGACGGATACCCTTATTCCAGTGAATTTTCGTAAAAATCAATATGATTTCATAAAAGGGGTTGATGAGTTACTTTATGATGCGAAATCATCAGGTAAAAATAGAGTTTGTCATCTAGGTCATGTAATATAATTTAATAAAAAAATTGTTATATAAAGTATTCTCATAATTAAATGATATGGGGATACTTTTTATGTTAAAATAAAATAATAGGCTTATGTACGTATTTACAATTGGTATAGAAAATGGAATATGATGGAAAATTTCTTTGAAAAGTCACTAATGGGTATATTGAATGAAAATACAAAATTATTTCTAAATATGCAGAATGTAGGAATGGGAGAGGTTATTATGGATATATATGTTGCAAGACAACCTATATTTGACAGTGATTATAATGTAGTTGCATATGAATTATTGTATAGAGATGGAGACATGAACTTATTTAAGGGTAATATTGCTGATAATGTGGCAACTTCAATTGTACTCATGAATAGTTATCTTAATTTTGGTATTTACAGTTTGGTGGGAGATGCAAGGGTTTTCATTAACTTTGATGGACATTTAATAAAGTCAGGAATACCTGAACTATTAAACAAGGATAAGGTAGTAATCGAAATATTAGAAAGCGTAGAGCCTGATCATAAGTTATTAGGAAAAATGAAAAGACTTAAAGAGTTAGGATATACCCTTGCCATAGACGATTATACAGCTGATTATGGCTATGAGGAAGTGACTAATCTATGTGATATTGTTAAAGTTGATTTCATCCAGTGTAGCAGAGAAGAAATTGAATCAGTTGTGGAAAGATTAAAGGAGTCAAATAAATTAATACTTGCGGAAAAAGTAGAAACTAAAGAGGAGTTTCAATGGGCAAAATCTTTAGGATTTGACTACTACCAAGGCTTTTATTTTTCAAAACCATCTATAGAAAAGAGAAAGGCATTATGGGGAAGTGCACTCCAATATGTAAGACTTATGAATGAATTAAATTCCCCAGAGCCTGATTATGAAGCTTTATCGGATATTATTTTAATGGATGTATCATTGACTTATAAGCTATTGAAACTAGTAAATTCTAATACTAGATTACAATATGAAATAAAATCCATAAAACAAGCATTAGCCATGCTAGGTGTAAAAAAATTTAGCAGATGGCTTTCTTTGGCAATGGTTCGAAATATATGTAAACAAGAAACAGATGAAGTTGTAAGATATGCCATGATAAGATCAAATCTTTTGAAGGAAATTGGAATTAACTCTGATCTTAAAGATTCTGTAGACGAGTTAGCCTTATTAGGAACCCTATCCATATTAGATGCTATTTTAGAAATGGACATGGAGAAAGTAGTAGATTCTCTACCTGTTTCAAATGAAATAAAGGATACTCTTTTAGGTAAAAAAACCATATATAGTGATGCTATGGAAATATGCTTTGCCTATGAACGGGGTATCTTTACAGAGGCTATTAATTCAGCATTAAATATAAATTATAAAATTGAACTACTATCAACCCATTATTTATCTTCAGTTACATGGGCCGATAGGATGTTTGAAGAATTAAAAAATAGTCATTAGGGCATATTCCTAAATACATATAAGTTTCGTATTTATAAACCAGCTTTATGCGGGCCTATTTCAGGAAACTATTGAAAATCTTTTCCACCCGAGTCCTTGTCACAAGCGAAAGTGTGAATCTTCGTAGATAGGTTTATGAGTCATGTTGGAGTATCATAGGATGTTGTGACGTTCCAGGGTTCCAAAAATTTTCAATATATATTCCCTTATAGGCAAGTTACTGTATAAAGAAATCTTAGTGTTACGAAATCTATAAATATTCATTGTAATCATAAAAAACTTCTTATTAGGAAATATAATAAGAAGTTTTTTAGTTTATTCATTAAGATTAAATTGTATTACTATGGAGAAGACCTACGAATACATGAACAATTTCTTCATCAAATTGAGAGCCTTTACCTTGTTGAAGTTGGGTAATAGCTTCTTTTGTTGTTAATGGTTTTTTCCTATAAGGTCTAGCACTTGTCATGGCATCATAGGCATCTGCAACCATGAGTATTCTCGCCAATAGGTTGATGTCATCTCCCTTTAATCCAAGGGGATATCCTCTCCCATCAATTCGCTCATGGTGTTGGTGTAATATATTTCTACTTTCTTCTAGAAAAGCCACATCTTTAAGAATGTCATAACCAATTTGAGGATGTTCTTGAATCAATTTGAATTCTTCATCTGTCAATCTATCTTCTTTGTTAATAATTGAAGAGGGGATACCTATTTTTCCTATATCATGAAGAATACTAGCGAATTCAAGGGCAGTTATTTTAGTTTCACTTAGGTTTAATTTTTTTGCAATACTTATGGAGTAATTTCTAACACGATCACAATGTCCATGGGTATATTTGTCATTTGCTTCAATGGAGTTTGCAAGGACTTTAACTGTTGAGAGATAATTATTCTTCACTTCATTTAAAAGACTTAGTAGTTCTTCATTCATGGCCTCTGTCTCATCTGAGTAAGCAAGAATTTCTTCCTTTTGTGATAATATTTCTTTATTTTTATCTACAAGTTCCTGAACATGAATATTTCTTTCACGAAGAAGGGATCTTATTTTTTCAATCATTTCATTAAAATTTTCACCTAAGATTTTAAATTCATCTTGTGACCTGATTTGTACACGAACGTTAAAGTCGTTATGGGTAGAAACTTGATTAATTACTTCCATCATGTGATTCACAGGATTCATAATGATAGATGATAAAAAATAACCTATTATGAAGGTGATAAATACACTAAATATACCAATGGAAATGAATCTGTTTTTTATGGCAACAACTTCTTTGTCAATATCTAATGGATTCACTCCTACAAGCTTCCATTGAGTACGGGGTATTGTTAGATGGGAGATAACTACTTGTTCATTATTCCATTTATGTATATCTGTTCCATGTTCTTTGGAAAGAACTGTTTTTACCCATTTTATATTACTAATATTTTTTGTAAGCATTTTATTATCTGGGTGTGCATAAACATCTCCTTTATTGCTAAGGAGCATAAGGTAGCCCTTTTCACCAAATTGGATATTGTTGATAATATCTGAAAATTTCTTCAATTTTATATCCATACCTATTACGCCTACAATATTATTATCCTTATGGATGGCCTTTGCCACAGTTACAATAACATTTCCAAGCTCCCCTGCATCCACATAAGGTTCTGTCCAAATGATTCTTTTGTCATTACTTATTGTGGCCTTATACCAATCCCTGGTCCTACAGTCGTAATCACTAGGCATGGTAGTATCTATGGGAGTAATGAAAATAGAGCCATCTTCTTGTACACCTAAATATATCCACGCAATATCAGGGCTTGAACTAACATAGCCTGCCCATTGATCCGATATGGGCCTAAAATGTTTAGGTATAGATGTAACCATTTTAGGTTGATTAGGATTGTTGCGATAATTTTTTAAATCTTCATTTGAGGCCCAATGGTTAATAACATACTCCATATCATACATGAAATTTTTCAAGAAATAATCATTTACATTTTCTAATGTTTTGTAATTATTTAGTTTTATTTGATTAATCACTATTTCCTTTGAGTCATTATAGGTTAAAAAACCTAATGTTGTAACAGAGATAATAATTAATATGAGCATTATGATAGTGATTTTACTTCTAATTCTTATTCTCAAGAAGTTTCCTCCCTATGTTTTTAAAAATTTTGTAGAATTTTGATAAATATAATATTTCTATATTTATCTATCATATCCTCTAAAAATGTCATATTTTTTTTTATTTGTGAATAAATAACATAAAAATAAAGGAATATGATCTGTATGGCATATTAAAGAAGTTGGAATGTGAATTTTGTTTATAAGGATGGAAGGGATTTGTCGAAATATAAAAAATAGTGAAATTAGATGAAATAAGAAGGGAATTAAGAGAAAATGTAGAATATTATGAAAAAAGACCTTGTTATATTTAGTAATGGAAAAAGGGAATTTTACATATAAAAGAATTTTAAAGCTTATATCTTGTACAAATAGGAGGTAGATGGATGAGTGGACAAACTGGAATATTATTAGAAAGTGGAACTGGAGAGGTTGAAGTATTAGAGTTTGTAGTTGGACAAAAACACTATGCTATTAATGTAATAAAGACAAAAGAAATATTTGAGGTCGATAATATTACAAAGATTCCTAATTCAAATAATGCAGTAGCTGGAATGACATTGATAAGAGGTAATGTTTTAACAGTAATTGATTTTAAATATGTTTTAGAAAAACAGAAAAATCCTGATGTGAAAAGAAGTATGGCCCTCTTATGTGAATTTAACAAAACTAAGGTAGCCTTCTTAGTGGATAAGGTTATTGGCATACATCGTATAGGTTGGGATAATATTGAAAAACCAAATGGGATTGTACAAGATTCTTTAGTTATAGGAAATATCATAATTGATGATAAAATATTGATGCTTCTAGACTTTGAAAAGGTAGTTATGGATATAAAACAGTCTTATGGTGCTTATGAAAAGGGAATTAAAAATATTAAATACAATAGAGAAAGATCAGATGTTAGATTGATTTTGGCAGATGATTCCATTACCATAAGAACCATGTTAAATGACGTATTAAGAGAGGCAGGATACACAAATCTTACTTTCTTTGACGACGGTAAACAAGCACTGGACTATTTAAATAGTATGGTAGATAAAAATGGAACAGAGTTTTTAGAATCTGTAGGTGCTCTGATTACAGATATAGAAATGCCTCAAATGGATGGACATACCCTTACTAGGAAAGTAAAAGAGCATTCCATATTAAAAGATTTGCCAGTAATCATATTTTCTTCATTGATCACCAATGATTTACATCATAAAGGAGAATCTGTAGGAGCTGATGCACAAATGAGTAAGCCTCAGATTGATGACTTGGTAGAAGTTATAGATAAGTATACTTTATGATAGTTAAGATAAATTAATTATAGATTTAATCATACAATATATTATTAAATTTGAAAATAAAGAACATATTCTATGATAATAGGGTGTGTTCTTTTGGTTACAAAAATTTTATCATATTGACGGTGAATTTAGAAATTTGGTACAATATGGGTATAGGTGTAAATTTACAAGCCAACAGATATAGTAGGAGGACATATGAATATTAATACATTTAGTAAAGTTATATACAAGGAAGTAGGCACATTCACATGTATAGATGACATATACTACGATAACTACAGAATATGCACAGAGTTCGCTAAAGGGAAAGTTTATAAGCACAAAATAAAGAAAAGTTATACCATATCAATAGACAATAGTAAATACAAGGATATACCTATGGAAAAAACATCATTAGTGGGAAATTGCATTTTTCATACTAAGGATAAGGATTTAATTTTGTATAATGATAAAATAGAAAACTGGACTTATAAATTTGGAATAACTAGAGAGTATAAAAAATCTATTCTTGAAGGAATAACATTTGTAAATGGAATATTAGATAAGGTCTATCACATTGATTATGTAAAGATGCAAAAGATTAACTATTGTGCAGGACTATATGAAACAAAGTATTATGAACAAATTGGAGATAATGTAAATAGGAGTGAACCCCTTTTTATAAATGCAATACTTGTGGATATTTATAATAGATATAATGAAACATCCTATTCATCCATAGAAGAAGTATTTGCCCATAAGAATTTTTGGAATGTTATAACTAACTTAAAGAAGTTTGAAGGTATAAGCTTAGGAGTTCAACTTAAGCTAGAGGGAAGTGATGAGGTATATAAGGAATACCCTTGGTACTCATTGCTTAAGGATATGACCCTTCCAAAAGTAACTATAGAACTTTTAAATGATAACAAAACAAATTAAATATAATTAACCTATAGAGTTTTGTATAGAATATATCTTTTTTAGGATATACCCTTATGCAAGACTTTTTTTATTTTATTTAAGCATACTATTTTCAAATAGTAGCAAAATAATAGATGAATACATCGGGGAGTTGATTTTAAGTGAAATTATATTTAGAGATTATAATTCAAACATTTTTAGCTTTTTTTTCCATATTGTTTATTACTAGGCTTTTAGGAAGACAACAGGTATCTCAGTTGGCTTTTCATGATTATGTAAATGGTATAACCTTTGGATCCATAGCTGCAACACTGGCAACTGATCTTGATAATAGGACCATGCAACATTTTATTGGCCTTATTTTATTTGGAATACTTACATGGGCAATTTCATTTATTTCCTTAAAAAGTAGGAGTTTTAGAAAAGTGGTAGAAGGTGAGCCTGTATTGGTAATACAAGAGGGGAAAATACTAGAAAAAAACTTAAAGAGAGTTAGGTATAATATTGATGAACTAAATGTACTTCTTAGGCAAAATGACTGTTTATCACCAGAAGATATTGAATATGGATTATTAGAAGCAAATGGAAAGTTAAGTATATTCAAAAAAAGTCATAAAAGAACAGTAACCTTAGGAGATTTAAATCTAAAATGTGAAGAGGAAAGCATACCTACAGAAATAATTATAGGGGGACAAATTATATATGAAAATTTAAGAAAAAGAAAGTTAAGTGGTAAAGATTTAATAGATAAACTTAAAAGTTATGGGGTAAAAAGAATTGAAGAAGTTATGTATGGAACTATAGATGAAAATGGAAAGATGTATGTGGATAAATATGAAGATAAATTAGAGAAAAATATTGATTTTAGCGAAAATAATAAGGGCGTATAAATATTAAAATAGAGCAGGAGTATTTTAGTATAAGTACTTAAAAATTTGTTAATAATGACAAAGTATGAAAAATTATTTGGAGGTACCATATGACAGTAAAAGTTGGAATTCCAAGGGCTCTACTTTTTTATGAATACTATCCCCTATGGAAAGTTTTTTTTGAGGAATTAGGGGCGAAAGTAATAGTATCACAAAAAACAAATAAGGAAATTGTTAATAAGGGAATAAAAAGTACTATAAACGAAGCTTGTATTCCCGTAAAAATATATCATGGACATGTATTAGATATAAAAGATAAGGTGGACTATCTCTTTATTCCTCGATTAAAGAGTGTATGCAGGGGTGAATATATTTGTCCAAAGTTTTGTGGTCTTCCTGAAATGATTAAATATTCCATAAAGGATTTACCACAGGTAATTTACCCAGAGATAGATTTTATGAAAAATAAAAAAAAGCTAAAGGAAATTATTTGTGAAGTGGGCAAATATTTTACTAATGATTCTACACGGATTTTATCTGCCTATGATAAAGCTTATTCAAATTATAAATCCTATAAAAAGAATGTAAATAGGGGAATACCCACTTCAAAAGGGAATTTATCACATAAAAAAAAGGTTATGGTTATGGCCCATTCTTACAATTTGTATGATACATATATGAATATGGATATTATAAATAAAATCCAAGAAAAGGGAATAGATGTATTTACTCCTGAAATAGTACATAAGGAATATACAGATGATTATGCGTGTAAATTTAAAGGAAATTTATATTGGACTTTTGCTAAGAAACTTATTGGGACAGCCTTGTATATGATAGATAAAAAAAATATTCATGGAATAGTTTATATTTCAACCTTTGGATGTGGCATTGATTCTGTTGTGGCCCATATGGTTGAAAATTTTATTAGAAAAGAAAGTAGTATTCCTTTTATGCTAGTAACCCTGGATGAACATAGTGGTGAAGCTGGAATTAATACTAGAGTAGAAGCCTTTGTAGATATGATAAAATGGAGGGATATAAATGAAAATAACATTTCCTCTAATGGGTAATATGTATATAGCCTTAAGGGCTGTATTTGAAGAATTAGGAGGAGAAGTAATTATTCCTCCAAAATGCAATAAAAGGACCCTAGAACTTGGAACTCTATATTCTCCAGAATTAATATGTATACCATTTAAAATTACTTTAGGAAATTACTTGGAAAGTATTGAAAAGGGAGCGGATACACTTTTTATGTGGGGAGGAAGTGACCCTTGCAGAATAGGATATTATAATATGATTCAAGAAGAAATATTAAGTAATTTAGGATATGATATAGAGATGATTTGCGGAGAACCTTTTAAAAACTTAAAAGAAATAAAATCCTTTCTCAAAAAACTAAGTAGAGCAACAAATACATCTAACTATTTTAAGATATTACCTGCATTCATTAAGGGAATAAAACTTATGTGTGAAATTGATGAATTTGATGATCTTGTTATAAAAACAAGGCCTAGAGAAATGGTAAAGGGAGAAGTGGATAAATTATATGCTAAATTTGAGGAAGAAGTAAATGGGGCCAAGGGATACAGGGAAACATTAAATATAATTAGGCGAAAAAAAGAAGAATTAAAAAATATATTAATAGATAAAAATAAGGAAGTAATTAAAATTGGTATTGTAGGTGAAATATATACGGTTTTAGAGCCCTATATAAATTTAGATATAATAAAAAAATTAGGAAATATGGGAGTTGAAGTTCATAGATCCGTAACTTCAAGTGAATTTATTAAGGAGCAAATAGACTTTATTCCTTTTATAAGCTCAAATAAAGAGGATGTACATAGGGCAGCAGAAGCCTATTTGAATACAGAAATTGGAGGTCATGCAAGGCATACCATAGGGAATACGGTCCTTTATAGTGAAAAGGGTTTTCATGGCGTAATCCATCTATTACCCTTTACGTGTATGCCTGAAATAGTTGCACAAAGTATATTACCTACTATAGAAAAGGAAAAGAATATTCCAATTTTGAAATTAATATTAGACGAGATGACAGGGGAGGCAGGATACTCTACTCGAATTGAGGCTTTTGTTGATTTGTTAGAAAGAAAGAAGCATGTTCTAGATGAAAATCATTGATAAAAACTATCATATTTATGAACGGGTATCAAGAAACTTAAATCTTACATATGCTTTATAGGATGAATAAAGGGGAGGACTTCATGAAGAAAAAAATATTTACCCTATCTATTATATTATTCATGCTTTTTTCAATTTGGAGTATAAATGAAGTTTTACTCAGGAAGGGGCAAAATAGTGGAGGAGATAAGTCTAGCACAAGGGATATAGAGGAAGATGTAAATAGTATTAATATAAAAGAAGATGAAGATTTAACCAAAAGGGCACAGATAGAAAATAAAACGGAAGAGGACACTTTAATTTCTCAAGAAGAAGTAAAAGAGGATACGAAGATAGAAGATATAAAAAGGGAAGAATATGTTATTGTAAAAACTTTTAATACTCAATTACCTAATAGTATTATTGAGGATATTAAATACGACAAATATTCCATAAGTTATAATTATTTTCTTATATTGTCTAAAAATATAAATATAAGAGAAAAACCAACTACCAATTCAAAGGTCTTAGGAAAGGGATCTTATTTTGAAAAGATAAATATAATAGAAGCTGTGAAAGGAGAAAATATAAAAAAATATGGTGATGACATATGGTATAAGGTCTTTTGGAAAGAGGCAGATCAAATTAAATATGGGTATGTATTTAGCTTGTTAGGTGAAGCCCGTGAATTTCAATTTAATAAAATGGTAGAATCTTTAAATATTTTAAAGGATCAAGTGGAAAATAATAAAACAGCATATATTGCTAATTATAAAAATAGAAATGGAAAGGCTCCCTTATACAAGGGAACAACTACTGATGATTATGGAGAAAGAAGATATCAATCAGCCCCAGCATACACAAAACCCACTGTTAGAAGTCTATTTAGATATATTCCCGATGGAACTTTAGTATCCATATTAGATAAAAAAGAAGGATTTTATAAAATCAATACCCTTGATTTTCAAGGTGACTATTGGGTACCAAAAAAATTCATATCCTTTAGAAATTCTATTAAAAATTTAAAGAAAGTAATAGTTGTAGATAGGAAAAATCAAAATGAAGGAGTTTTTCAATATGAAGAAGGTAAATGGAACCTTCTATCCTATGTATTTGCAACTACTGGAGAAAAATCAAAATATAAACTTGAAACAGCCCTAGGTTACTTTATGGCAATAGAAAGGAAACCTAAGTTTTTGTATTTTAAGGATGGAACAAGGGAAATTGCTGGATATGCACCCTATGCCATAAGGTTTATGGGAGGGTCCTATATTCACGGTGTTCCTGTTAGTTTTAAGATGATTAATGACAAAAGGGTGGACCCTGGTATGAGAGAATACTTATTTACAATAGGAACCGTCCCTCGCTCCCATAGATGTGTTAGAAATTATACAAGTCATGCAAAATTTCTATATGATTGGATAGAAATAGGTGAAAGTGCTGTGATTGTTATTGAATAAATTATGAACATGTAAAGAGGAATATGATGTATAATTATTCTCAATCATATTCCTTTTTTCTTTCCCTTTGAAAATTATAAATAGAGAATATAAACAAAAGAATAGGCGAGAAATAATAGATATAAATACTATTTAATGGACCATACGGAACTTGACACACGACCTTATTCCTATTAATATAACAGGGTACGACAAATATGAAATTTTTTTAGGCATATATGCCTAAAATAGATAATGTGAAAAAATTAATTAGGCCCTTACAAGAAAATAGGGCATTTTTTATTGTATAATAATCTATATATAGTATGGGAATAGAGTTATGGACACAACATATAGAGGAAAGAGGTTTGCAAATGGTTGAGAAAATAAAAAAAAGAGATGGTAGAATTATAGATTTTGAGCTTAAGAAAATCACTAGGGCAATATATAAAGCGGCTAGTGAAGTGGCTAAAAATGAAGGTGAAAAACCAAATTATCAGATGGCAGAGAATTTAACACATAATGTTGTTGAACTTCTAAATAAAAAATATACGGACCATATACCAACAGTTGAAGAAGTACAGGATATGATAATAAAGACCCTAATAGAAACAGGACATGCAAAGACTAGTGAAGCTTATATTTTATATAGGGCAGAAAGAAGTAGATGTAGAGAATCTAAGACTAGATTAATGAAAACTATACATAATCTTACATTAAAAGACGCAAAAGAAAGTGATACAAAAAGGGAAAATGCAAACATAGATGGAAATACAGCCATGGGAACTATGCTTCAATATGGAAGCACCGTATCAAAGGAATTTTGTAAAACCCATATGTTAAATAAGGAACACACCCTATGTCATGATAATGGAGATATTCATATTCATGATCTAGATTTCTTTAACATGGGAACTTTAACTTGTTCACAAATAGATATTTTAAAATTATTTGAGGGTGGTTTTTCTACAGGCCATGGGTTTTTAAGGGAGCCCCAGGACATAGGAAGTTATGCAGCACTTGCAGCTATTACCATACAGTCTAATCAAAACGATCAACATGGAGGACAAAGTATTCCATTCCTAGACTATGGATTAGCACCAGGGGTTAGAAAAACTTATAAAAAGCTTTATTGTTCTAATTTATCAAAGGCCCTTTCGTTAAACTTTAACATGGAAGATGAGGATGGAGATAAACTAGTCATAGAGATTGTAGAGAAGGCTGAGAAAGATTCAGGTAAAGATATACAATTAAAAGAAACAGAAATAAATGAATTTATAATAAAGATCCTAATGGATAAGCTTAATATTAATAAGGATGAAGCTACTAAAATACATGATTTTGCAAAAAAACATGCTTATAAAGAAACGGATAGAAAAACTTATCAAGCTATGGAGGCCTTTATTCATAACTTAAATACTATGCACTCAAGGGCTGGTGCACAGGTTCCATTTAGTAGTATTAATTTCGGAACAGATATTTCAGAAGAAGGAAGAATGGTTTCTAAAAACTTACTTCTATCAACGGAAGCTGGTCTTGGAAATGGAGAAACGGCCATATTCCCCATATCCATATTTAAGGTAAAAGAGGGAGTAAATTATAATCAAGAAGATCCTAACTATGATTTATTTAAATTAGCATGTAGAGTATCTGCTAAAAGATTATTCCCAAACTTTAGTTTTATAGATGCTCCATTTAATAAAAAATATTATGTACCAAATAGACCAGAGACAGAGGCAACTTATATGGGTTGTAGAACAAGGGTTGTGGGTAATTCATATGATCCATCAAGGAACATAGTAACGGGAAGGGGTAACTTATCCTTCACATCTATTAACCTTCCAAGACTAGCCATAGAATATGGTCAAGTATTAAATAAAGATGCTAATATAGATGGATTCTTTAAAGCCTTAGACGGAAAAATTGAACTAGTTATGGATCAATTATTAGAAAGAATGGAAGTACAAAAGAACAAGAAGGTAAAGAATTTCCCATTCCTTATGGGTCAAGGGGTTTGGTTAGATTCTGATAACTTAAATCCAGAGGATGATTTAAGTGAAATAATAAAACATGGAACATTAACTGTAGGTTTCATAGGTTTAGCAGAGTGTTTAAAAGCCCTAATAGGAGAGCATCATGGAGAAAGTGAAGAAGCCCAAACATTAGGAATAAAGATTATAAAATATATGAGAGATAAGTTAGATAGAGCATCAGAAGACAAAAAACTTAATTTCTCTTTAATAGGAACACCAGCAGAAGGTCTTTCTGGAAGGTTTACAAGATCAGATAGGGAAAAATATGGTGAAATAAAGGGAATAACAGATAAGGACTATTATACTAATTCATTCCATGTTCCTGTATATCATAAAATAAGTGCCTATGATAAAATCCAAAGGGAAGCTCCTTATCATGAATTTACTAATGCAGGTCATATTACATATATTGAGTTAGATGGAAAGCCATCAGACAATATAGAGGCCTTTGAAACTATTGTAAGGGCCATGCATGAAGCTGGCATAGGTTATGGTTCTGTGAACCATCCTGTAGATAGGGACCCTGTATGTGGTTACAATGGAGTAATAGATGAGGTTTGTCCAAAATGTGGAAGAACAGAGGCCGATGGAATTAAATTTGACAGAATAAGAAGAATCACAGGATACCTAGTGGGAACTGTTGAAAGATTTAATAATGCAAAGCAAGCGGAAGTAAAGGATAGAACTAAACACAATATGTAAAAGAAGGATGTTTGAATATGGATATTCGTTTATCTCATGAAATTACAAAGGATAGCATAGTAGATGGACCTGGTTTTAGGGCTGTTATTTGGACTCAAGGATGTATTCATAAATGTAGAGGATGTCATAACCAATCAACCCATGATTTTAATGGAGGATTTGTTATGGACACGGAAGAAATAAAAGAAGAATTAAGATCCCTAAGACTTCATAAGGGAATTAGCCTATCAGGAGGAGATCCCTTTGAACAGCCTATACCTTGTATAGAAATAGCTAAAGAAGCTAAGAGTTTAGGTTTAGATGTATGGGCATATACAGGTTATAATTTTGAAGAATTAATAAATCATAAAGGATTAATATATAAAGAGGGTTGGAAGGAATTACTTGAATATGTGGATGTATTAGTAGATGGACCCTTTATTATGAAAGAAAAAAACTTACTTTTAAGATTTAGAGGTTCTGAGAATCAAAGGATCATAGATGTGAAAAAGTCATTGGCTGCTAAAGTGGTTATGATTAAGAAAGAGTATTATGATATGGAAGAAATAGCAATGACAATATAAAAAAAGTTCCTAGGGAAGGTTTTTCCTAGGAACTTTTTTGTTCCTAATTATAAATAGGTATATGTCACCTCTTAGGATATTTCTCATAAATTAATAGTATAGGGAAAAAAGGAGGGATGGCTTTATGCTTATTCATACGGTGAAGCCGGGGGAATCACTTTGGGAAATTTCAACAAATTATAAGGTTCCCATAAAAAAAATAATAGAAGTCAATAAGTTACCAAATCCAAACAGATTAGTTAATGGTCAATCCTTAGTTATACCAACACAAGATCGTATTCATATAGTAAGACCAGGAGAAAGTTTATGGAAAATTGCTAAGGATTATGGCACATCAGTTAAAAGCATTGTTAAGGTGAATAAAATTAGTGATACTAAATCTATTTACCCTGGTAAGAGGTTATATATTCTAGCACCTCGCCACTATGTTAAAAGGGGAGAAATGCCATGGGAGATTGGAAAAAGATATGGCGTGTCACTAGAATCTCTTTTAAGGGTAAATAATATTGAAGATCCACGTGGTATATATCCAGGAACGATTCTAATAATTCCTCGAAAAGAAAAACCTCCCATGGATGTGAATGGATATATTTATAAATTGGATAAAGAGGCAATCCCCATAGTAAGGGAGGATGGAAAATATCTAACTTACTTAAGTCCCTTTGCATATCTCATTAAAGAAGATGGAAGCCTTCAGGTTATAAAGGATGTGCCAGCTATTAAAACAGCATATGAACAAAGGGTAGTTCCTATCATGTCAATTACTAACTTTACTTCTACAGAGAAGGGAGAAAATGTTGCAAATATTATCCTAAATAGTGATGAGATCCAAGAAAAATTATTGACAAACATAATAAATATTATGAAAGAAAAGAGATACAAAGGTTTAAATGTGGACTTTGAAAATGTACTTCCTAAAGATCGTGAGCCCTATAATAAATTTATGGAGCGTACTGTAGAGCGTCTACATCCAAAGGGTTATTTTGTGTCAAGTGCCCTAGCACCAAAGGTGAGTGCAGATCAACCGGGATTGCTATATGAAGCCCATGATTACGAAGCCCATGGAAAAATTGCTGATTTTGTGATTTTAATGACATATGAATGGGGAGCTCGTGTTGGACCACCTCAAGCCATTTCACCACTGGATCAAATTAAGAGAGTTCTTGATTATGCAGTTACTGTTATACCTAGGGAGAAGATATATTTTGGTTTTCAAATATATGCCAGAGACTGGTTACTTCCCCATAGGAAAGGTCAAGAAGCAAAAACGTTTAGTCCACAGGAAGCCATATTAAAGGCAGTAAAATATGGTGCAACTATAAAATATGATGAGATAGCCCAATCACCATATTATCGTTATAGGGATGAAGAAGGGCGAATGCACGAAGTTTGGTTTGAGGATGCCCGTAGTGCCCAAGCAAAATTTGATGCGGTGAAGGATTATAATTTAAGTGGCATTAGCTACTGGGTTTTAGGTTATCCCTATCCACAAAATTGGGTCTTACTAGAGGATAATTTTAATATTAGAAAAGAATTGTAAGTAATTTTATAGGTATATGAAAGAAATAAACTAGTCAGTTCTCTGAGGAATTTGGATTATTTTCAAGGCATAGTGAGCGAGCATATTAAACATATGTAAGCGATTCCATAACGAAGAAAATAATTCAAATAACCAGTGAAATGAATAATTTATTTTTGAATATGCCTTATAGATGGACAATACCTAAAATATAAAAGTTCCTAGTGAAGATTTTTCCTAGGGACTTTTATATTTATGTCTTATATAAGGAATATACATCTTATTTATTAAAAATGGAGAAAATGGAGGAAATGGGTACCTATTCTCCAGTTTCTCCAAAAAAGTTGTCGTTATCTTATCAAAATTTGCAATATTCCCATGAAAAAACCAGAAAATTATGGCATGAATTTTGCATATATTCATAAGTGACATTTTATAGAGGGGTTGGTGAGAGTGATTAATGAATGAGGTCTGTTTAAGAGATACGGTTTTAGAAGTTGATTTAGACAGTATTGCTTATAATGTGAAAGCCATCAGAAAAATGGTTGGGAATGAGGTGGCTATTGCCGCAGTAGTAAAATCAAATGGATATGGCCATGGTGCTTTAGATATAGCTCCAACTATTATGGAAAACGGTGGAGATTACTTAGCTGTGGCCACGTTGACAGAAGCTTTAGAGCTTAGAGAAAAATATGAAAAATATAGGATTTTTATCATGGGATATACTCCAAACGAACAGCTAGAATATATAGTTAAAGGAGAAATAATCCAAACTATCTTTTCATTAGAACAAGGAATTATTTTAAATGAGCTTGGTAAACGATTTGGTAAAAAACCTATAGTCCATATTAAGTATGATACGGGATTCAATAGACTTGGATTTCAAGACAATGACCAAAGTATTGAGGAGATTAAGGCTATTTGTAGACTTGAAAATTTACATGTGGAGGGTATATTTTCCCACTTTGCTTTAGCTGGAGTAGATGAGGATAAATTGCAGTATGAAAAGTTTATATCAGCCATATCTAAAATTGAGGAAGATAATTTTAAATTTAAGTATAAGCATATTTGTGACAGTATAGCTGGAGTTAATTATCCACAATACAGATTGGATATGATAAGGGCGGGTGCAATTATATACGGTTTAAAATCCTATAGGTCTGATGAATTGAAGCTAAAACAGGCTGTTAGTTTTAAATCAAAAATATATCATATAAAGAAGATAAAAAAGGGTGAAGGTGTGAGTTACAACTACAAATGGAGAGCACCACGTGATACCATTGTTGGAACAATGCCCTTTGGATACTCGGATGGTTATCCAAGAAATATGACAGATAAGGGATATGTGACCATTAAAGGGAAAAAAGCTCCACTCATAGGTGTGATTTGTATGGATCAATCCATGGTAGATCTTACAGATCTGAATCCTGTGGCTGTAGGTGATGAAGTGATTATTTATGGTGATGGAAGTAATAATTCCGTGAGTATACAGGAAGCTTCAGAGTTAGGAGCCACAAATAAGAATGAAATTGTATGTAGAATAACACGAAGGACCCCTAGGATTTATAAGAAAAGTGGCAAGATTGTAAAAGTCTTGAATTACTTATAGGGTAAATTTATTAAGAAAGGAATTGCTATGAGCTATGAATGACCAAGGTGTAAAGAGTACTGTCTTTGATATAAACGGAAATATGATTCGAAGTGGAAGATGGGCTAGGGGAAGAAAAGGAATGGTATCTACAGGCAAGGAAGAGGTCTCAAAGATTGGAATTGAGATTATGAAAAAAGGAGGTAGTGCCATAGATGCAGCAGTGGCTGTTGGATTTGCCATAGGTGTTTGCGAACCAAATGCTTCTGGATTAGGTGGAGGAGGATTTATTCTTATTAGAGATGGCCTATCAAAGGAAAATGTGTTTGTTGATTTTAGGGAAGTTGCTCCACAGAAGATATCATCTAGTTTGTTTACTGTGGGTAGTGATGGGAAGGTATTGAATCAGGAAAATGCCATTGGTGGAAAATCCGTGTGCACTCCTGGGGAGGTAGCAGGATTAATCTATGCTCTTGAAAAATATGGCACCATGACTTTGGCAGATGTTTTAGAACCATCTATAAAACTTGCAGAGGAGGGATTTTATGTTTCTCCTTTACTAGCAGGAGATATGAAGAAATATGTTGAATATTTGAAAAGGTATGAAATGAGTAGGAAAACCTTTCTTAAGGATGGGAAACCATATAAGGTGGGTGAAAGATTTACTAATCCTAATTTGGCAAAGTCATTAAGACATATTGCCCAGGGAGGGAGAGATGCCTTTTATAAAGGTCATATTGCAAATGAAATCGTGGAAACGGTGAAACTTTACGGTGGTGTACTGGATAAGGAAGATTTGGAAAACTATAGAGTTGAAGTAAGGTCACCCGTAATAGGTAACTATAGGGGTTATACTATTATATCTTCTCCACCGCCTAGTTCTGGTGGAACACATATTATTCAGATCCTAAATATGCTGGAACATTATGACATTAAATCTATGGAAGTAAATTCTGCCAAGTATTTGCATATGTTCTCAGAAGTATTTAAGATTGCCTATACTGACCGAGCAAAGCATATGGGTGATACAAAATATGTAAATGTTCCTGTGAAAGGACTTAGTTCAAAGGAGTACAGTAAAGAATTAACAAAAATAATTGATGAATTCCATTCCAAAGAATATGAATGTAAAGACCCATGGTTATATGAACACGAAGATACAACCCACTATTCTATAGGAGATGAGAAGGGGAATCTTGTATCTGTGACAAAAACTATAAACCACTTCTTTGGATCTTGTGTAGTGGCTGGAGATACTGGAATTTTACTAAATGATCAAGTTGCTGATTTTTCCACTGAGGATGATAATCCTAATTCTATAGAATCAGGTAAAAAACCCTTAAGTTCCATGAGTCCCACCATTATACTAAAGGATAATAGGCCATTTGCCATATTAGGTACTCCTGGTGGCAGCAGGATTATTTCCACGTTGGTTCAAGTGATTTCAAAACTCATTGACCATGAAATGGATATACAAGATGCTATTGATTCTCCAAGGATTATTGATGATACTCGAAATGAAATTTCCTATGAGGGAAGAATTTCAACTAGAGTAGCTATGAAATTAAGGCTTATGGGTCATAAAGTAAAGAAAATTGGTGATTGGGATAGACGATTAGGAGCGGTTCAAGGAATTAAATATGAAATGAATGGAGAATTGACTGGAGCTGCCGACCCGCGAAGAGACGGGAAGGCATATGGCTATTAAAATATGTAGAGGTGATTATAATGGGATCTGAAGAGGCGTATAGGAGATACGATGTAGGAAATAGTGTTATTGTATCTACTGCTAAGGAAGAAGCTACAAAGATTGGAATTGAAATTATAAAAGATGGTGGTAATGCTATCGATGCTGCAGTGGCAGTTGGGTTTGCCATTGGGGTTTGTGAGCCTAATGCTTCTGGCATAGGTGGTGGTGGTTTTATGACAGTTAGAAAAGGACATACTGGAGAAGTTTTTTGTATCGATTTTAGGGAAGTGGCTCCTACTGGTGCATCACCTAATATGTGGAAGACTGATGAGCATGGTGATATTTTAGATGATGAAAAGGGAACTGGTGGCAAAGCCATATGTGTTCCAGGAGAAGTGGCAGGTCTAATATATGCTCTGGAAAATTACGGAACCATGCCACTTAAGAAGGTAATGTCACCTTCTATTGAGTTGGCTGAGAAGGGGTTTAAAGTTACTTCTTTACTTGAAGGGGATATTAAGGATTGTGAAGAAAAATTTCTAAAATATGGTGGTGGTAAGGATGTTTATTTGAAAAATGGATTGCCTTATACACAAGGAGAAATATTCAGAAATCCATTCCTCGCTAAGACCCTAAGGATAATTTCAGAAATGGGAAGAGATGGTTTTTATAAGGGGAAAGTTGCCCAGAGTATTGTAACGGCTGTGAAAGATGCAGGTGGATATATGACTCTAGAAGATCTAAAGAATTACAAAGTAAATGTCTATTCACCTATTTGTGGACAATATAGGGGTTATGAAATCATATCTACCCCGCCACCTAGTTCTGGAGGAACCCACGTTGTTCAAATGCTAAACATTTTAGAAAATTTTAATGTGAAATCAATGGAAGTGAATTCAGCCCAATATATTCATGTATTATCTGAAATTTTTAAAATTAGCCTTGCTGACAGGGCTGAGTATATGGGAGATATGAATTTTGTGGACGTACCCATAAAAGGATTGACTTCAAAATCATATGGAAAAAAACTCAGTAATAAAATAAATGAGGAGATCTGCTTAGAATACAATTGCCATGATCCATGGAAGTATGAATCATCAGAAACGACACACTTTTCTATTGGGGATGCAGATGGGAATATGGTTTCAGTAACTAAAACTATCAGTGGCTTTTTTGGATCTGGAGTTGTGACTAAAGATACAGGAATTGTACTGAACAACCAAATGAGAGGATTCGCTAAAGGACATGGTAAAAAGAATTCAGTAATTGCTGGAAAGAAACCTCTTAGCTCTATGAGTCCAACACTCATATTGAAAGAAAACAAGCCCTTTGCAATTCTTGGAACTCCAGGAGGTGCAAAAATTATTTCTACAGTGGTTCAAGTCATATCAAAGCTTGTGGACCATAAAATGAGCTTGAAAGAGGCCGTTTACTCTCCACGAATATTCAATGATATGAATAATGAACTTCTATTTGAAAATAGGATTTCACAAAATACAATAAATCAACTAAAGAGTATGGGACATAAGGTTAATCCCTTAGGGCAATGGGATAGAAAGATGGGCTCAGTTCAGTCAGTACTTTACAAAAGTCATGGAGAAATGGAAGGTGTTGCTGACCCAAGAAGAGACGGAGTTGTGATGGGATATTAAGAGATAAATATTTGATAAATAATGGAGGAGGCAAAAAGTATGAAGAAAATATCCAGAATTATGGCACTTTTGATTGTTTTAAGTTTGTTTATTACGGCATGTTCGTCTAAAAATGGAGTAGATACTAGTGCCAATGTTGAGTCTACTGGTGAAAAAGTTAAGAAAGATACTTTTACTGTTGTATTCAAAGGTGAGCCAGGTAACCTTGATCCACAAAACAATTCTCAACTAGTGGCCTATGCAACTGAAAGGGTTTTATATGATACATTGATACAAAAGGATGAGGAAGGGAATCTAATTCCTGGTATTGCAAAGAAATGGGAAGTGATTGATGATACCACCGTAAGATTCTATCTACGTGATGATGTATATTTTCACAATGGTGATCAGTTAACTGGGGAAGATGTAAAGTATACCATTAACAGGGCTACAAAAATGCCCCTTACAGCAACTATATTTAGCTCCTTCGATGGTGAAAATACATCAGTAGTTGATAAGTTTACAGTTGATGTTAAACTAAAAACTCCATTTGCAGCCGTGTATAACTATTTGACATACTCTAGGGCTGCCATTGTTTCTAAGAAGGCCATGGAAGAAATGGGAGAAGTGGAATATGGACGTAATCCCGTTGGGACAGGTCCATTAAAGTTAAAGGAATGGGTAAATGGTACGAGTATTACCTTAGAACGCAATGATAATTATTGGGGAGAAAAGCCACAGTACAAGGATTTAGTTATTAAGTTTATTAGTGAACCTGCAAATAGAGCAATAGAGTTAGAAACCGGTGGAGCTGATGCTGTATTTGATATTGATGAAAACGATATTAGAAGATTAGAGGAAGCACCAGAATTACAAGTGTTAAAGGGACCTAGCTACAAAATTACATATTTAGTGTTAAATTTGCAAGATGAGCGTTTTAAAGATCCAAAGGTGAGGGAAGCGTTTTCCTATGCCATTGATAAAGAATCTTTAGTAGATGCTGTATTTAGTGGAACTGCAAAGGTTGCTGATAGCGTAATGCCTACAACAATCTTCGGTTACAAATCCATTGGAAAGACTCCTTATGACCCAGAAAAAGCGAAAAAATTATTAGCTGAAGCTGGATTCGCCGGTGGAATGAACATAAAATTAAAGACAAACCAAGATAAAAAGCATAGGAATGTTACAGAAATTATTCAAAATATGTGGAAGAATGTTGGAGTGAACGTGGAAATAAAGATTATGGATAAGGCTACTTATTTGGCAAGTAAAGAAGTCTTTGAAGTAGTAATTGCTAGTCAGACTGCCACTACTGGTGATCCTGGACATGTGCTGTGGATGTGGGATTCTTCATATACGAAAGGATCTTTCCATTCAACAGATCCAAAAATTGATGAACTGCTAGATAAGGGAATGAAAACCTATGAACCTGAAGCTAGGAAAAAAGTCTACGAGGAACTTCAAGATTATTTATGGGATGGTAAGTATATGATTCCTATTGCTTTTCCAAGTGTAGTATATGGAACAGGTACACATGTTGAAAATTTTGAGGTTAGCCCAAGTAATACGCCAAACCTGGCAAAAGTAGTAGTCTATGAAAAATAATAAGGTGATAATTGGAGAAAGGGAGATGAAATGTGAATTTTGTCTCGCCTTTCTAAAGTAAAGGGGCGTTAAGGATGTTTAAATTTATACTCAAAAGGTTACTTATGATGATACCCGTATTTTTGGGGGTTTCTTTCGTAATATTTACATTGATGTATTTTACACCGGGAGATCCTGCTCAGTTGCTACTAGGAGATGATGCTTCTGAACAGAGTATTCATATGCTAAGGCAAGAGTTAGGTCTTGATGAACCATTTTTAACTCAATATGCAAAGTATGTAAAGGGTATAGTATTTGAAGGTAACTTAGGTACATCATATACAACACAAAGACCCGTTACAGAAGAAATATTACTAAGATTTCCAAACACAATGCTATTGGCAGTTTTAAGTGTTACAGTATCTGTAGTAATTGGCATAACGGCTGGGATCATAGCAGCAACAAAGCAGTACTCAATCTTTGACAATCTGGCCACAGGTATTTCCTTAGCTGGAGTGTCCATGCCTAATTTTTGGCAGGGATTAATGTCTATAATTCTTTTCTCAATTATACTAAAATGGCTTCCAGCTTCTGGTTTCTCAGGGCCGAAATATTGGATTTTGCCAGCCATGACTATTGGAACAAGCTCTGCTGCCAAAATTATGCGTATGACAAGATCTAGCATGTTAGAAGTTATTAGACAAGATTACATTCGTACTGCAAGGGCTAAAGGGCAAATTGAGAGGGTTGTTATTCTTAAGCATGCTCTTAAAAATGCATTAATTCCTGTAATCACAGTTGTAGGTATTTCTTTCGGAGCACTTCTAGGTGGGGCAGTTTTGACCGAGTCTATTTTTGCCATACCAGGTATTGGGAAATTGATGGTAGATTCCATTGCTATGAGAAATTTTCCCATGGTCCAAGGTGGAGTATTGTTTATAGCTGTTGTCTTTAGTTTTGTCAATCTAGGTGTAGACATATTGTATGCCTTTGTTGATCCTAGAATTAAATCACAATATGTTTCTAATAAGAAAAATAAAAAAAGAAGAAAAGTGGAGCTGGCTTATGGAGAAAAATAATAGTGTTGTATATGAAGAAAAGAAAAATTTTAATGCAGATGAAGACGAGTTTAGCAGTAAGGGGCAGAGTTTATGGAAAGCAGTTTGGATTCGATTAAAGAGAAATAAGGCTGCCATGCTGGGATTATATATGTTACTTGTACTTATTTTTTGTTCCATTTTTGCCAATGTTATTGCACCCTATGGACCAGATGATCAATTGCTTTCTCGCCGATTTATACCACCTTCTAGTGCCCATATATTTGGCACTGATAATCTGGGAAGGGATATATTTAGTAGAGTGTTATATGGAAGTAGAATATCTCTCCTAGTTGGTTTTGTATCCGTAAGTATATCTGCAGCAGTAGGTACACTTTTAGGAGCAATTTCAGGATTTTATGGGGGAAATACAGACAATATTATTATGAGATTTATTGATATCATGATGGCAATTCCAAGAATTTTGTTGGCAATATCCATAGCGGCAACTTTAGGCCAGGGATTGACAAATGTGATGATTGCAGTAGGTATTGGGTCTATTCCAGGTTATGCACGTATTGTTAGGGCGTCCATATTATCTGTAAAAGAGCAAGAATACGTTGAAGCAGCCAAAGCCATTGGCACTAGTGACAGTAGAATTATACTTAAACATATATTGCCTAATTGTATGGCTCCTATTATTGTTCAGGCCACTATGAGTGTTGCAACATCCATATTGTCTGCATCAAGTTTAAGTTTTATAGGCCTAGGAGTACAACCTCCCACACCAGAATGGGGATCCATGCTATCAGCAGGTAGGGCATATATTAGGGATCAGTGGTATATTGTTACTTTTCCTGGTCTTGCAATAATGTATACTATATTTTCCATTAATCTTTTTGGTGATGGATTGAGAGACGCCCTTGACCCGCGTCTAAAAAACTAGATAAAAAAGAGGTATTCATATGAGTGAAAAATTACTAGAAATAAAGAACTTGACCGTCCACTACGCTACCCAGGAGAGCACTGTTAAAGCTATTAATAATGTTTCAATTGTTTTAAATAAAGGGGAAACCCTTGGGTTGGTAGGGGAAACTGGAGCTGGAAAAACTACTACAGCTTTAAGTATCATGAGACTAGTGCCTGATCCACCGGGCAAAATTATAGGTGGAGAAATTCTATTTGAAGGGGAAAATCTTAACAAGAAGTCATTAAATGAAATAAGAAAGATTAGGGGAAGTAAGATTTCTATGATATTTCAAGAT
Organism: Anaeromicrobium sp.; assembly: GCF_025210435.1. Classification (GTDB taxonomy): domain Bacteria; phylum Bacillota; class Clostridia; order Peptostreptococcales; family Thermotaleaceae; genus Anaeromicrobium. Next base: position 3,015 of record NZ_JAOART010000058.1, on the reverse strand, counting down.
CCTATGACTTCACTAAATCCAGTGATTACAGTAGGAGACCAGATTGCTGAAGTTATACGACTACATGAGAAGGTATCCCTTGTAGAAGCAAATATAAAAGCACAAAAAATGTTAGAGACAGTGGGGATTTCTGGAGAAAGATTTGGAGATTATCCTCATCAATTCTCAGGGGGTATGAAACAACGAGTTGTAATAGCCATTGCCCTTGCGTGCAATCCCACACTCCTCATTGCTGATGAGCCTACTACTGCTTTAGATGTTACCATACAGGCTCAAGTAATGGAGCTAATGAATCAATTGAAGAAGGAGTACAATATGTCCATGTTGTTAATCACCCATGATTTAGGAGTTGTAGCTGAAATGTGTGATAAGGTGGCTATTATGTACGCTGGAGAAGTTGTTGAGTACGGAACGTTAGAGCATATATATGAAAATACAAAACATCCATACACTAAGGGCTTGTTTGGATCCATACCTAATTTTAGTGAGAATGTAAAAAGACTAAATCCAATTGAAGGTCTTATGCCAGACCCTTCTAATTTACCGGATGGATGTAATTTTGCTGATCGATGTCCTAATAGGAGTGAAGTCTGTGTTCATAAGGAGCCAATTACTACAGAAGTAGATACAGGACATTTTGTAAAGTGTCATAAATATTATTAATACTGGAGGATATCATGAATGCATTTATTGAGGTGAACAATCTAAAAAAGTATTTTAAAACCCCTGGAGGTATGCTCCATGCAGTAGACAACATAAGTTTTAAGATACAAAAGGGAGAAACATTAGGTGTTGTTGGTGAGTCAGGATGCGGTAAATCTACTTTAGGTAGAACTCTTATTCACCTGCTTAAAAATACAGATGGGCAAATTAAATTTGATGGGGAAGATATTACAAATGTTTCAGGAAAAAGACTTAAAGAGCTTAGAAAAGACATGCAGATTGTCTTTCAAGATCCATTTTCATCATTAAATCCAAGGATGACTGTAAGCCAAATTATAGGAGAGCCAATGATTGTTTCCAATATGTATAAGGATAATAAAACCATAGCCAAGAAAGTCTCTGAGTTGATGGATACAGTGGGCATAGCAGATAGACTTGTGAATTCCTATCCTCATGAACTGGATGGTGGAAGGAGACAGAGGGTTGGTATTGCTCGGACTTTAGCCTTAGAACCTAAATTTATTGTGTGTGATGAACCTGTGTCAGCCCTAGATGTGTCCATTCAAGCACAAGTATTAAATCTTATGCAAGACTTACAAGAGGAGAGAGATTTAACATATTTATTCATTACCCATGATCTATCAGTGGTGAAGCATATTTCTGATAATATATTAGTTATGTATTTAGGAAATATGGTTGAATATGCAAGTGCTGATAAACTATTTGAAAATCAATATCATCCATATACTCAAGCCCTTTTGTCAGCTATTCCCATAGCTAAAATCGGACATAAAAGGAAGCGAATACTCCTAACGGGTGAGATCTCTTCACCAATTAATCCAAAACCAGGCTGTAGATTTGCAATGAGATGTAAGTATGCCAAGGATAGATGCCATCAGGTACAACCTGAAATGATAGAAATCAAAGATAACCATCATGTGGCGTGTCACTATGTAAAAGAAATTAATGGTATTGAATAAAAAGTTAAAATAGGTGAGGAGAGGTAATTATGCATATAAAGAAAAGGGTGGAAGAAATATTTGATGAACTTGTTCAAATCAGAAGAGATTTTCATATGTACCCTGAGTTAAGTGGAAAAGAAATTAGGACTTCAGATAAAATTTGTGAATATTTGGATGAGTGGAATATTGAGTATGAAAGGGGCATTGCTGATACGGGAGTAGTAGGTATAATTAGAGGAAAATCTCAGGGAAAAACAGTGGCAGTAAGAGCTGATATGGATGCTCTTCCCATACTTGAGGATAATGGAAAAGATTTCAAGTCAAAAAATATAGGCGTAATGCATGCTTGTGGACATGATGTACACACGTCTATCCTGTTGGGCACAGCAAAAATTTTAAAGGAAATGGAAGAACATATACAAGGTAATATTAAATTATTCTTCCAACCAGCTGAGGAGGCCATAGGTGGAGCTGAACGTATGGTGAAGGAAGGATGCATGGGAAATCCCCATGTGGATTATGTTATAGGGCTACACGTGATGCCTTATTTAGAGGTAGGGGAGGTAGAGCTAAAATATGGTAAGTTAAATGCTCAATCAGGAAGTGTTACGATCAAAGTTCATGGGAAGTCAGGACATGCGGCTTATCCTAATACAGCTGTAGATGCCATTGTCATTGCTGGAAATGTTGTTTCGTCACTACAAACCTTGGTGAGTAGAAATATTTCGCCCTTAGACTCTTTGGTGTTATCCTTAGGAACGATCAATGGAGGTACAAAAAACAATATTATAACAGATGAAGTTGCCATTACGGGAACATTGAGAACATTAGACTCAGAAACAAGGCAATATGCTAAGGATCGAATTTCATCTATTGTTGAAAATACTGCTAGAGCCTATGGCGGTAGTGGGGAAGCAATATTTAAAGATGGGTACATTGCTTTAGTGAATGATAATAGGGTTGTTGACTTAATTAAAGAGAATGCCATAAGTGTTGTAGGTGAAGAGAAAATTAAGATGAAAGAATTTCCAAGCCTAGGTGGTGAAGACTTTTCATATTTTCTCCAAAACACTGAAGGTGCATTTTTTCATCTTGGATGTGGAAATAAGGAAAAGGGCATTACGGAGCCACTGCACAATGTGAATTTTGATGTGGACGAAAATTGCATGAAAACAGGAGTAGAGTTACAGGTAAAGAATGTACTATCTTTATTAAAGTATTAGGCATATTCAAAAAATATTTTCCATACTATAGATTTCTGGTGTATAAACTTGCTTTATGTGAGCCTATTTCAGGAAAATATATTGAAAATCTTTTCCACCCAAGTCCTTGTCACAAGCGAAAGTGTGAATCTTCGTATATAGGTTCATGTGTCATGTTGGAGTAGCAT
>NZ_JAOART010000057.1 GCF_025210435.1 Anaeromicrobium sp. | reverse complement strand
TAAGTTTTTTAATATCTTTTTTAGTGAATAAAATTTTGCTCATTTAATAGCCTCCTATTCTTATATTATATTGTATAAAAAAAGTACCCATAGTCTAAACACTTTTTTTCAAAGTGTCCATTCTATAGATACCATTTTAATCTTTTGACCATACTTTTATTTTATTGTAATCTACTTTTCATATCTTCCATTTTCATTGAATTTTCTTCAGTTATTTCTGGTATTTGTATACTAATTTCTTGGTTTATATTATATATTTTACTATTAGCATTAATGCCTAAATACATATCAGGTCTCTGAGTTTCCCCATCTGCCTTTAGATTAACATTAATATCTACTTGTGAACTTACTACATCATTATTCTTATTTAAAAAGTATACCAGGTTTACCTTTTTTATAGTAATAACATTATCTAATTCATTTAATCCCTTATTTATTTCTTCTTTTCCCTGTTCTAACTCTTTTTTAATTTCTTCTTCTGACTTTTCTTCTCCTAAAAGGATACTTTGTCTTTTTGCATTTTCTATAGTGTATTTCATAAACATGGGATTATCATACAACTTAGGTAATATACTTTTAATTACTTCCTTAAATTCTTTATCATTAAAACTTATGACAATAGGTGTTACTGATACTTCTTTTCCATTTATATCTAGTTTTTTGTCTTCTTGTATTTGAATATTTTCATCTTTAATAAGTTCTAATAGGGATTTACTCATTGTCTTACTTAGCTTTTTCATTTCTTCCTTGTTTTCATTTAAATTTTCATCCTTGCCTTCATATAATACCATATACTTTTCTTGCATTGGTAGTTTAACTACATATTTTTCTGGACTATAGTAAATCTCCATTTCATAAGACATTCCACTTACAGCTGCATTTATTTTTCCTGCCATATTAAATGACTCTTGATCAATTTCAAATTTTCCCTTTAGTTTAGCTTGATTTATCATTCCTACAAACATGCCTATCATGGGGTTTTTATTTATTTCTTCTTCTGGAACACTTATGTTAGCACTCATATCAAACTCTTGGGTTGCAGTTTTTAAATTCATAGAATTTTCAAAGGCCTTTTCTAATCGTTCCTTAGGAGTCTCCTTTTTACATCCTACCAATGATACTACAATTAATAGTGCTACTAATAGTGCTATAGTTTTCTTTGTCATCTCTAGTCCCCCTTTAAAATTTTAGTCTATACTAATATATCATTTTAAAAAAACATTGTAAACATTTCACTTTTTATATTTTATATGTAATTATAGCCTTTATAGATAATTTATCTTTATATAAACAAAAACTCCCAAAAAGGGAGTTTTTTCTAATCTTCTAAGTTCACTTCTATAGTTTCCATATTTCCTATAGCTTCATCTATCAGCTTATCTACATCTAAATTACCTTCTGATTTTTCTATTCTATCTACCCTAGGTTTTGTAACTGGACGTTTTGGTAAAAATACTGTACAACAATCTTCAAAAGGTAAAATTGAAGTTTCATATGTATCTATCGTTCTAGCCATCTTAATGATATCTATCTTATCCATGGCTATAAGTGGCCTAAATACAGGTATATTTACAGAAGAATTTGTAACTGTTAATCCCTGTATAGTTTGACTAGCCACCTGTCCAATATTTTCTCCAGTTATCAGGGCATTACATTCTTGCTTATTAGCTATTTTTTCTGCTATCTTCATCATGAATCTTCTTGATAGTATGGTCATTTCATCTTCTGGACATTTTTCATTAATTTCCTTTTGAATAGGTAATAGGTTTATAGAGTGTAATTTTATAGTTCCACAATATATTGATAATTTTCTAGCTAATTCTATTACCTTTTCTTTAGCCCTATCACTAGTAAAAGGATAGCTATGGTAGTGAATACCTTCTATTTCTACTCCCCTTTTAGCCATCATCCATCCTGCTACAGGAGAGTCAATTCCTCCTGATAATAGTAACAAACCTTTACCATTAGTGCCTAGTGGTAATCCACCATACCCACTAATTTTTTCTGAATGGGCATATATTTTATGCCTCACATCTACCCTTAATACTACTTCTGGGTTATGTACATCTACTGTGTAATTCTCAGTATTCTTAAGTACATATGCCCCAACTTCTCTAGCTATTTCTGGCGACTTAATTTTAAAGGATTTATCAGCCCTTTTAGCTTCTACTTTAAAAGTCCTTGCCCCATGATCACCAAACTTATCCTTTAGGAATTTTAGGGCACATTCACAAATACTATCCATATTCTTTTCTTCTGATACATATGCCAAGCTTATGGATGCCACTCCAAATACCTTTCTTACCCTTTCTATTACTTCATCTTCATCATAATCTTCCATGTCTAGTATAAGTAGACCATTGGCCTTTTTCACCTTAAGATTACCTAAATCCTTTAAATTGTTTTTAATATGTCTGATTAATTTATTTTCAAAGTATGGTCTATTAAGACCCTTTAAAATAATTTCTCCATATCTAATTATTAATTCTCTTTTCATTTTATCACCTCTTTATAATCATTCGTAATTCTTCCACACTACTTTTTATCTTTTCTACCCCATAATCTATTTCTTCCATCTTATTAGTATATGAAAAACTAAATCGTATGGCTCCTTCTATGTCCTCATTAGTTAATTTCATATTCTTTAGCACATGACTTTGGCTACTTTTTTTATTAGAAGAACAAGCAGATCCTGTAGATACATATATATTATATTGTTCTAAATAATGAAGAAGTACTTCTCCCCTTATTCCAGAAAAACTAATATTTAAAATATGAGGAGCATAACAGGTTTCATGACCATTAACCCTAATATCTTTAACCTGTTCCAATAATCTTTCTTTAAATTTTTCCCTAAAGTTTTTAATATACTGGATATGCTCTTGTATTTTATCATTAAAATCTGATACGGCTGCCCCAAAACCCAATATACCTGGTACATTTTCTGTACCTGACCTTATACCCGTCTCTTGGCTTCCTCCAAACACTATGGGTTGTATCTTAGTTCCCTTTTTAATATATAGGGCTCCTACGCCCTTAGGTCCATGTATTTTGTGAGCACTAACTGATAATAAGTCTATTCCTATCTTTTGTGGTGAAATCTTCATTTTTCCAAAGGATTGGATAGCATCCACATGAAAAGTAGGCCTTTTCTTTAAAGACTTTAATATTTTTCCTACTTCTTCTATAGGTTGTATAGTTCCAACTTCGTTATTAACATGCATTATACTAACCAATATAGTATCATGGGTTAAATTTTCTTTTAGTTCTTCTATACTTATCATTCCATATTTATCTATATCTAAATAAACTACCTCATATCCTTTATTTTCTAATGTCTTATATACATTAAGAACAGAAGGATGCTCTATCTTAGTAGTAATTATTTTTTTACCTTCTCTTCTTTTAGCTTTTATAGTTCCTAGTATGGCTAAATTATTAGCTTCAGTTCCTCCAGATGTGAATATTATTTCCTCAGGTTTAGCATAAAGAGATTTAGCTACCTGTTTCCTAGCATTTTTAACTAATTTTTCTACTTCTACACCTTTTTTATGTAGGGAAGATGGATTTCCATAATAATTGGTTAAAGATTTCAGCATAATATCCACAACTTCCCCTTTAGGTTTAGTCGTAGCACTATTATCAAAATAAGCTTCCATATTTATCGCTCCAATACTGTATTTTACATGCCTTTGCATATTTTATATTATTAATCCTTCTTTGTAAAGTAAATTACCCATATATTTTTATTTTGATAATTATAATTGAACATATTCATAAAATTATTGTTTTAAAATATATTTTTTAGTCGAAAGTGTTGCAACCATTGTCGTTTTTTGTTATAATTTGTTTAGTGGTTATCCCCCTGATAACCTCGATAATATAATCTCTATTCCCAATACCCCTTTTGAACGTAAACTAGTAAAAAACCTAGCCCGCGAGGCTAGGTTTTTTACATTTAGGCATATGCAAAAATAAACTAGTTAGGTCTCTGAAGAATCTGGATTATTTTCAAGGCATGGTACCTCATATGAGGCATATAAAATAGCCAGCTTACTTGTCCTTTTGTCCATTTTATTAATCACGTAAACTTTTACATATGCCTATATTGGCACCCTTTCATAATCAATAAACTGAACAAAATTACTAAGGAATCTGGCTACCTTATTTTTTCATATGCCTGATTATTTATTATCTATCCTATTACTTCCACGATCTTAACGTCTGAAGTTTTTAATAAATCCACAAAATTTTCCCCAACTTTTATTAGAGGTCTTGTTGGCCTTTGTTTATTTACAAGTACTATCTCTCCTATTTTTCCATCAGATAATTTCACTATATTTCCTACATAAAATTTAGATATATTCCACAAGAAAATATTACATATATATGGATCTAATTTATCATATGCTTCATTTTCTATTTCTTCTGCCACTTTAAAAGGGGATTCCTTATCCTTATATGATCTCTCAGAAGTCATGGCATCAAAGACATCTGCTATGGCTATAATTCTAGCAAACTCATGAATTCTTTCACTTTTTAAACCATATGGATATCCACTGCCATCAAACCTTTCATGATGCTGAAGTATACCACAACATATGTTAAAGTCCAATTTGTCATCATTTTGTACTAACTTATACCCGTATTCTGCATGTCTCTTCATCTCTGAGCATTCTTCCCTAGTAAGTCTTCCTGGTTTATTTAATATTTCCTTTTTTATTTTTGCTTTTCCAATATCATGTAAGAATGCTGCCATTGCAAGTTTATCTAGTTTTTCCTGACTATAATTTAACCACTTTCCTATCATAGTAGCTAGAACGCATACATTAATAGAGTGAGTATAAGTATAATCATCTACCACATGGGTTTCTCTTAATCTTTTTAATACATTGTTATTTAAAACAACATTTTCAACTAATCCATTTACAGATTCTTCTACGATTTTAGTCTCTATTTTTTTACCTAATTGAACTTCATTATAAACATCTTTAAATTTATTTAAAGAATCAGCGTATTTTTCCTTCAATTGCCTTTCTTCTTTTATTCTTTTCTTATAATCGTCTTGTGATTCTTCCTTATGGAAATCTGCGATTACATATATATATCGAACACCTAGTTCCTTTATCTTATCCGTTACATTTTCACTTAATCTTGTTCCACGTGCAATAAGAAGTTGATCATAGGGGCCTAATATATCTTTTGCTAAAATCATATCCTCTTCCATTTCACTTAAATATATCTTTTTCATATGGTACCTCTCCACTTCCTTTAGTTAAATTCTTTCACACTAAGATTTTGTGCATCATGTTGTCCTACATTATATTATTCTACGTTTTTCTACAATTTCCTCCAGTAAAATTAGTATTTTAGTACTCTGTTCCCACATTTAGGACAATAGTTTTGTTTTTTCTTAATAATTTGCCCACAGCCTTTGCAATAGGTGTAACCCCTTTTCCTAACCATCTTATCTTTCATCATATATAATTTCTTCTCTAAACGTCTTATTTCCATACATATTCTTTTAATTTCACTAGTAGGCATAGTTCCCTTTTCCTGTGTGTAATATTTATATACAATTTGCCCTATATACAATTTATGATTTTCAATCTCTTCTTCTATAGCCTTTATATCTACCTTCATCTCAGTTAATTCTATAACCTCATCAGTTTTTACTGATAGAGTATGTGTTCCCCTACCTATACTATCTATAAACCTTTCTAAAAAATCCATATAATCACCCCTTTAGAAATTACCTATTGTATTTTTGTAAAGTTATCTTATTATATTATATATAGCTAATTTACAGGAGGACTCAATAATGGAAATATTTATCCACGAAATTTCAGAAAGTTTTAACACACCATCATCCTTTAATAAATATTATTCAAATCTTAACTTTGCCTTTTTTGATATAGAGACCACTGGTCTTAGTCGTAAGAATAGTAAGATTATATTAATAGGTATCCTTTATATATGTGATGGAAAAATAATAGTAAAACAATATTTTTGCAATAATAGAAGTGAAGAGAAAGAAATGTTACTTCAGTTTATGAAAGATATAAGAGATTTTCATTTACTTATAAGTTACAATGGTAACGCCTTTGACATACCTTTTATTAATGAAAGATTGAAATATAATAAAATAAGTGATTCTATTAATCCTTATAAAAGTATGGATTTCTTATGTTTAGTAAGAAGGAACAAGGACCTTTTAAACTTGCATAACTACAAATTAAAAAGTGTAGAGGAGTTAATGGGTATACATAGGAATGATACCATATCTGGAAAAGACAGTGTAGCACTATATAACATATATGAAGAAACTAAGGATGAAAAATTACTAAAGGTAATTTTACTTCACAACTATGATGATCTTTATTTTTTTAGTAAAACCTTAAAAATATTAGATTTAATACCAGAAGAAAATTTATTTTTAGATTTTCCCTATGTAATTAACCATGAAGATTACTATAAAATATATATATCAAAACACATAATAAAAAATTCTGCCCTGCATATTGAAGGCTCTATTTTGTGGAATGAGGAAAATGATTATTTCTTCTACGATACCCTTTTGGATTTCAAATATGAAAAGTATTCTAATAAGTTTAGTTTAAAAATTCTATTAGAAAAGGGATTATCTCCAAATGGTGAAAAATGCCTTTATCTACCTTTAGATAGGATTTCTAACATGGATGGAAATTTAGTCTTTAAATTAGATAAAAACATACAACCTAATAGCTTATTATATTTTTATAAAAATCTATTAAGTACCATATTAAAGAATATGCCTTAAATAAAATAAAAAGCTTGAATAAATTATTCAAGCTTTCTTTTGGTGCCCAGAGGCGGAATCGAACCACCGACACGGGGATTTTCAGTCCCCTGCTCTACCGACTGAGCTATCTGGGCATAAAAAAAAATGGTCGGGGTGGCAGGATTTGAACCCGCGGCCCCCTGGTCCCAAACCAGATGCGCTACCAAACTGCGCTACACCCCGAAATTTTTTGGCAGGGGTAGAAGGACTTGAACCCTCGGCACGTGGTTTTGGAGACCACTGCTCTACCAACTGAGCTATACCCCTACATATTAAATTAAAATGGTGGGCCTTCAGG
>NZ_JAOART010000056.1 GCF_025210435.1 Anaeromicrobium sp. | reverse complement strand
TATAATAATTAATCCATCCCTGTATCTTCTTATTGAACATATTTGCTATATCCAATAGATCTTTATCTACTTTTAATTGAAGTCTCCATCTTCTTACTTCTTTACGGATTGCTTTCTTTGCTTTCTCAGATATTGCTGGGACAAAGTTTGTGAAAAACTTTCCATATTTATTCTTTGAACCCCTTGGTTTGAATGTATATCCTAGAAAATCAAAGGATATATTAGAATAATTTCCTTTTCGGTCATCATCTTTACAATAAACTATCCTTGTTTTCTCTAAATTTAATTCTAATCCAAATTGCTCAAATCTTTTCTGAAGTCTTCTTTGTAGATACTTCGCCTGTTTTAATGATACACAATGGGTTACTCCATCATCAGCATATCTTGCCCAAGGTATTGTTGGAAATTCTTTTACCATAAAATCATCAAATACATAATGTAGAAACAGATTTGCAAGAACTGGACTAATAACACCCCCTTGCGGGGTTCCAGATGTTCTTGGTACTATCGTACCATCTTCCATTTTAAATGGCGTAGTCAACTACCTTTGAATATATAAAATAACCCAGTCTTCTTTGGTGTGCCTTTTCACCATTTTCATTAAATAGTCATGCCTCATATTATCAAACAACCCTTTAATATCAAACTCTAGTACCCAGTCTTTCCTCCAACATCTTGTTCTTGTCTTTTCTATTGCTTGTATTGTTGATTTATTTAGTCTATATCCATAAGAATCTTCATAAAACATAGACTCTACTGATGGTTCGAAGTATAGCTTTGCCACCATCTGTGCAATCCTATCTTCAACAGTAGGAATACCTAATATTCTAGTTCCACCATTCTTCTTTGGAATTGCTACAGCCTTTACTGGTTTAGGAAAATAACTTCCTAATGACATTCTGTTCCAGATTTTGTATAGGTTATTCTTTAAGTTCTTCTTAAAATCTTCTATAGATTGTTCATCAACTCCATAAGTTCCCTTATTTGCTTTCACTCTCTCATAAGCCAATTTTACGGCTCTTTTTGAGATATTAAACGGCTTTGTTTCTCCCATAAGTTCCTCCTCTTTTCAAAGTTGACCTATCTTTGAAACCAGATAATCCTTGTTCTTCGCTCCATTCCCATTACAGGAACTTCTTCGCTACTACAACAAAGTCTGCCCCCATGACTGCATCGGTACTCTTTTCTTACGGTTCTTCCACTTGAAATACTCCCTTAGCATCAGTCCGTGGGTTCCCACGTTCCATACAGACGCCTGTATTAAGTTCATGCCACCTTTATGCCGCCCACCGCCTAGACAGTAAACAGGTTTCCTCTAGACTTGTCCCAGATTAACGACAACCCCCTGGTTTTGATGGAATCTCTACGCTTTCGACATTTCCGTAAGTGGTTCACTTGCTCATTCATCTCCTTAACACACACCTGACAGTTTATTACTGCCTTTTCCTTAACGCTCAATACCATAGTTTTTGACTACAGCACCTTAAGGTGGTTTGAAACCTCCACCTGTATGGCGATTTCAGTGGGTCTTCCACCATCATCTGTACAGCATAGCTGTCTTCAAGTAGCTACGCTACTTGGACACGCCTTCGTGGCGCACAATCGTCTGCATACCTTACGAAACGCAGACCCCTAGTTCCTAATTCTTTATCTAGTTCATTTAGCATTATGTTGCTAAGGAGTGGTGAGAGGTTGCCACCCTGCGGTACGCCCTGTGGGCTTTTAACTACAACACCATTTCTCATAACTCCTGCTTGTAGATATTTTCTAATTAAACTTATTACCCTAATATCTTTTACTTTCTTATATATCAATCCTATTAATTTATCATGGTTCACTGTATCAAAGTATGATTTAAGGTCTATATCTACCACACATTTGTAACCATTATTGATATATTCTTTACTTTTCTTTAAAGCATCATGACATCCCTTATTAGAACGAAATCCGTAGCTATATTCAGAAAAGTCATCTCAAATATTGGGCTTAGAATTTGGCTAATTGCTTGTTGAATTACTCTATCAACTACTGTTGGTATACCAAGTTTTCTAATTTTACCATTATCCTTTGGTATTTCTACTCTTCGCACAGGTTTAGGGATATATATCCCATCCAGTATGAATTGTCTCAAGTTTGCACCATAGGTTTGTAAATATTTTAGAAGTTCATCTATTATTAATTTATCAACCCCATGGCTTCCTTTATTTTTCTTGACTCTCTTAAATGCTCTATTTAAATTATCTCTATCAAGAATTCTTTCTAACAACATACTGTCATATGCATTTTCGCCGTTTTGTTTCCTATCTGACGTCAAAGAAACACTCTGCACTTTCCCATTACCATCAAGATCCACTTTACTCTCCTGAGAATAGCCTTCCTTATGAAGTTGTCTGCTTTTAACATATTTCCTTGTGTCTTTCAATTCTTCAAAACCTCCTATTGTTCAGTCCTTCCTAGTGAATCTATAGCTTCACTAGTACTATGACCTCTGCTGACTTCTGATAGTTCAGCTATACATCACTGTACAGGTTGTTAATTCAAAGTTCATTTCCTCAACATATCTATCAGACCTCCCCAGGTAAGGACGTAATCTTTCATTCCGTATATCTGCCACATTTACTGTAATAGCTTTCGGGTGATACGGACTTCGTTTTGTATAGCAAACTCATCCAACTATAGTCAGCCTTATATGTGATTCGTGTTCCTCAGACCAGAATTTTGTCATCCGACTTCCTTCAGATTCCACCTCGCGGTGGACACCCTTGTCATTGACTAACACCTATATCACCTTCGGTGCTCGGGACTTTCACCCTGTAGATTACGCCCATGCTGGGCACACTATAAAAAAACATTCTCCCATATATGTAAGAATGTTTTTTAATCATCTGTCACAGTCCTGTTAAACCTAATCTATTACCATATTTTATTCTTTCTCCACTGCCACTTGTCTTATACGCTCTCCTAATTCAGTATCTCTCATAAGCTTTCCTAAATAATCTATAAAGTCATCTCTTAAATCTTCACGCTTTAGGGCAAACTCAATAGTTGCTTCTAAGAATCCTAATTTATTTCCTACATCATATCTTTTACCAGTAAAGGTATATGCATACATGGCTTGTCTTTCTGCTAAGGTCTTTAAAGCGTCCGTAAGCTGTATTTCTCCGCCTTTACCCTCTTTAGTATTTTCTAATATATGAAATATTTCAGGATTTATAATATATCTTCCTAAAATGGCCACATTAGTTGGAGCTTTATCTACATCGGGTTTTTCTACTAGATCTTTAACCTTATATACTCCATTTTCGATAAATTTTCCATCTACTATACCATATTTAGATACATCTTCTTTTTTCACCTCTTGTACTCCAAGTACAGTAGTTTTGTATTCATCGTATACATCTATCATTTGACTTAAACAAGGAGTTTCTGCATCTACTATATCATCACCAAGTAGTACAGCAAAAGGCTCATTTCCTATGAAAGACTTAGCACAATGGATAGCATGTCCAAGGCCTTTTGGCTCCTTTTGACGGATATAGTGGATGTTTACCATATCAGATATACTTCTTACTTGATCTAGCATTTCCTTTTTATTTTTCTTTTCTAGTTCTAATTCCAATTCTATTGATTTGTCGAAGTGATCTTCTATAGATTTTTTGTTACGACCTGTTATTATTAGTATTTCTTCTATTCCAGAAGCTACTGCTTCTTCTATTATGTATTGAAGTGTTGGTTTATCTACTATAGGTAACATTTCTTTTGGTTGTGCTTTAGTAGCTGGTAGAAACCTAGTTCCAAGTCCTGCTGCTGGTATTATGGCTTTACGTACTTTCATAATAGTTCCTCCTAATCTAAGCTTTTTCCATCCTAGTTACTCCAATTTCTTCATATACCTCATAATTTAACTTGTTTAACATTTCCTCTATACTCTTTTCCTCTTGAACGCCTTGGGAACTTGCCTTCATAAACATGATTTTTATAGTTTGAAATATTATCTTTAAATCTGATATGAAAGAATAGTTCCTAATATATAATAAATCAAATCTTAATTTATCCTCTGGAGTAGTAGTATACTTTCCTAATACTTGAGCTAATCCTGTTACTCCTGCTTTTACCGATGTTCTATATTCAAAGTCTGGTATATCTTCTTTAAACTGCTCTATGAAAAATTCTCTCTCTGGACGTGGTCCTACTATACTCATATCACCCCTTAATACATTAAACAACTGAGGTAATTCATCTATCCTAGTAGCTCTGTATATTCTCCCCATGGGAGTTATTCTAGGATCTCTATCAGTTGCAAGGACAGGACCTGTTTTCTTTTCCGCATCCACTATCATACTTCTGAATTTATGTACTTTGAATTTTCGATTACCTCTAGTAACTCTTTCTTGTGAAAATAAAGCTGGACCTCTATCATATAACCTAATAGATACATATGCCATAATCATTAAAGGAGAACTAAGAATTATACCTATTAAAGATATCGCTATATCAAATAATCTTTTGCTAATCCTTTGTTCAATAGTTAAGTTTAGATTCTCTATACAAAAGGCTGGTACATCATCAAATTGAGTTAACTTTGCATTAAATAAACTTATCTCGTATAACTCAGGAATTATATATACTGTTTTATTCAAATTGGCACTATAGGATATTATTTTAGCCTTTTCCTCACTACTAATATCAGTTCCTATACATATGGCATCTATTTCATCCATAGAATCTTTAATATTATCTACTGAATCAGTTATAAACTTTATGATATATCTACTTCCATTAGTCATTATTATCTTCTTTAAAAGTTCTTCACTTTTTTCATCTTTACATATTACAGCCATTCTCATAGGTTGGTGGAATACATAGTATAATTTAAACGATACATATTTCCATACACAAAGATAGAAAAATTGAAGTAAAAAGCCTATTAAAAATATACTTCTTGGGAAGTGAAAACCTCTATTAAAGTATGCGAGGGCCATAGATGTAATTATTACAAATACTAAAGATAAAAAAGTTGAATACACAGTTTCTATATAGGATTTTTCCCCACACTTAAAAACCCCATATACATAGAAGAATATTATGGCCGTTAAGGATATTAAAGGAATTATCTCTATATATGGTTCTATATGACCTGTTATTCCACCCTTTTCAAATCTCAATATGAAGGCCATATAAAAGCCTAAATTAACTAATGCTATATCTATTATAGCTTGTACTATATGAAATAATTTACTTTCTTTTTTTAATGTTTTTTCCATCATATAACTTTCTCCTATTTACAAAGCTTTCTTACTATTATAATATTCTATAGTTCTTTTTAGGCCTTCTTCCAAGGAAAACCTCGGTTCCCATCCTAATGTATTAATTGCTTTACTATTATCTAATGAACTGTGTTTTATATCACCTTTTCTACTTTCTCCATACAAGGGATCTAAATCAATTTTCTCAATTTCCTTCATTTTATCATATAGTTCATTTAAATCAACCTTTGTATTTGTGCTAATATTATATATTCCATTTTTTTTAGATTCCATAGCCTTTAAATTAGCTTCTGCCACATCTTCCACATATATATAATCTCGTGTTTGTTTGCCGTCTCCAAATATGGTAGGTTGCTGCTTTTCTATAACTTTATCTACAAATATGGATATTACTCCACCTTCTCCTTTTGGATCTTGTCTTATGCCATATACATTAGAATATCTTAGTATAGTATATTTTAAATTATGTAATTCACTATACACTTTTATATAGTGTTCTGGAGTATGTTTTGATATTCCATAGTAAGAAATAGGTTCTACTTTATGTTCTTCGTCTACTGGTAAATACTCTGGTACACCGTATACGGCAGCAGATGACGGATATATTATTTTCTCAACATTATGTTTTACACAATTTTCTAATACATTTATAGTTCCAATTATGTTCACATCCCCATCAAAAGCTGGCTGTTGAATAGACTTTTGAACGTCTATTTGAGCTGCATTATGTATAACATAATTTGGCTTTTCTTTTTCAAATACTTCATGAAGTTTATTATCTCTTATATCCATTTCATATAGTTTTACTTTTTTATTTAAATTATTTAAATTACCTGTAGATAAATTATCTATTACACATACTTTATATCCCTTATCTACAAGCTTATCAACTATATGTGAACCAATAAATCCTGCTCCTCCCGTTATTAATACTTTCATGCAGACTCCCCCTTTTTGTCACACTGAAAATTATATTCAGGAACTATATTTTTTAACATACTTTTTATTTCATTCTTATCTTTATCTAATACATATTTCAACTTACTAATTTTTAACTTTAATGTATCATAATTAATAAAACTTGGTTTCTCTATATATATTTTATCATTTTCTGTCTTATACGAATCATTTCCATTTATTAACAATTCTTCAAATAACTTTTCTCCAGGCCTTAATCCTGTATATACTATTTTTATATCCTTGTCCGGTTCAAATCCAGATAAAGTAATTAAATTTCTGGCTAAATCATCTATTTTTACAGGTTGTCCCATATCTAATATGAATATTTCTCCACCTTGAGCTAGGCTAGCACACTCCATAACCAATCCTACAGCCTCAGGTATAGTCATAAAATACCTTATTATATCTGGATGAGTAACAGTTACAGGTCCACCTTTTTCAATTTGCCTTTTGAATAAAGGGATAACACTTCCCCTACTACATAATACATTGCCAAAACGAACTGCCACATAGTCTGTATTAGATTCATTATTATATGCTTGTACTATCATCTCACAAATGCGCTTACTAGTTCCCATTACATTAGTAGGATTTACTGCCTTATCTGATGATATTAATATAAACTTTTCTACTTTGTATTTGTCACTATTTTTCACAAGATTTAATGTTCCAAATACGTTATTTTTAATAGCTTCTTCTGGTGCAATCTCCATTAAAGGTACATGCTTATGAGCTGCTGCGTGAAATACTATTTGTGGTTTATATTTATTAAATACATACTCCAGCTTTTTATTGTCACGAACAGAACCTACTATACACTCATAATTCATCTTATTATTATAACTTGATAGTTCGTACTCTACATCATATAGATTGTTTTCATTGATATCTAGTATTATCAATTTTTTAGGGTTATATTTAATTATCTGACGGCAAAGCTCTGAACCTATAGATCCCCCTCCACCAGTAACGAGTATTATTTTATCCTTAATATGAGCTAAAACTTTCTCCCTATCCATTTGGATATTCTCTCTTCCTAGTAAATCACTTACTTCTACCCTTCTAATTCTTTCTATTAAAATCTGTCTCATATCTCCTTTGCATTCTCGTAATTCGTGAATATTAGGAAGTATCTTTAAGTTACATTTTGTCTCTCTACATATATCTATAATTTTGCTTATTTCACTATTTTTGCCTGATGGTATGGCTATAATAATTTCATCTATTTTCATATTTTCTGCATAGGATACTATATCTTTACGAGTTCCTATTACAGGAACTCCAGCTATCTTCCTTCCCTTTTTCATTAAGTCATCATCTATGAAACAGACTGTTTTTATCCCCAAATCTTGATTATTTTTGAACTGTTGCAATAATATATTCCCAGCTTCTCCTGCCCCGATAATCATAGCTCTTTTTCTTATGCTCTTTAGAGATGGCCGAATTATATAATATAGATTGATTCTCTGAAAAATTTTTGTGTTAAAACGACTTATGCCAAATAAGAATATATCTATAAAAAAGGTTATGACATATATACTTCTTGGCACCTTTAATTGTGCTAAATATATTACTATAATAATAAATCCATTACTAATACTAACAGCCATAAATAAATTCATTAACTCATCTATTCCTGCATATTTCCATATACTTTTATATAATCCAAAATAGTAGTATAACATAATTTTACCTGCAGTTATAAAAAGTGACATATGCAAAAAAACTTTAAAATAGTCAAAGGTTAATTTTGTTCCAAATCTTAAATAATACGCCATCATGATTGAACCATTAATAAGTATCATATCTATCAATAATACTAAAATAATATTGAATTTTTTGTGCATATTATTCCTCTTTTCATCTAACGATCTAGTTTATTATATTCTAATATGATTTTTTAAAATTATAATCAATGCAAAGTAATTTAAGCAATGACATAGTATTTAATTAAATACTTGGTGCTCTCTACCACAATATCTACATTACTTTATTTACTTAATTTTTACAATAGATACAAATATTTTTCCAATAAATGTCCAAAACAAACACACTTAATCTATTTAGGTTCATAATTTATGTTCATAACATAATCTTTATTCTTTAATAAATTTTTATTATTACTATATCCTCCTGCACTACATAACCGATAGCCGTTCCTGATTTAGTTAATATAAATTTATATTAACTAAATCAAGAAAGACCATCATTAAATGGTATTAAAATCACAAAAAATAACAAGCAAATTTTTTTACAATAAAGTCGTTATTTAAAGAATATGGTCTTTTATTCTTCCAAACTTAAAATCAGTCAAAAGCCCTTCTAATTTTTTTTCTGTTTGTTCTAATCCATAATAGTGCCTAAATCTATAAGAAGGTCTTATATTATCTACAGTCGGTTGGTCTGCATCAATTTCCCAAGGATGGCAGTAAAAAACTCCACCATCATTTTGTCTAATTGATCTCTTAAATCCTCTTTTGAATATTCCATATGGTATTAGTCTAAAATAACCGCCCCCACCCCAAGGTAGTTTCTTTCCCAATACACTATTAGTCGATATACATATCTCTTTAATTCCATTATCTAATTCCTTTATAGCTCCACCTCCATTTAAATTTATATTTAATTTAGAATATCTATCATGTCCAGAAACTAAAAACATGCTAGAATCATATAGAAAACCTTCCTCTTTTAGTACATCTAAAGACCATTCGGTTATGGAAAAACTTGGTGCCCTATATCCATAGATTCTATCATTTATTATATTTTCAAGTATATCTTTAGATTTTTTTAAATCATTTGTAAATTCTTGTTTAGATAAATTATATACAAGTTGATGTCCATAACCATGAGAAGCCACTTCATGTCCTCTTTTATATATTTCTAATACTAAATCTGGAACCCTCTCAGCTATCCAACCCAAGATGAAAAAAGTAGCTTTAGTATTTGTCTTATCTAATAATTTTAATATTCTATTTGTACTATTTTTTACTCTAAGTTTGTTTTTTTCCCAATCATCTACTAATATAACTTCCTTTAGATTCTCAACTTGAAACCAATCTTCTACATCTACCGTAAAAAAATTTTTGATAATCATAATAATCTTTTTCCTTTCTTTTTAAACTCATAAACATCTTTCTTTGTAGGAAATGTATAATATGACCCTTCCACATCAGGTAATGATTTCATTTTAATTGTTCCTTTTTCATATTTTAATAATACTTCCCATAAGGTATCTGCAGAATTATATTTTGTCTTTCTTATCAAATCATCTAATGTCATATCCTCAGTTATTTTAGTTTCATTTTGATATATTATATCGCCTTTGTCTAACGTCTCTACCATCTGATGAATTGTCAATATACTACATTTTTCATCATTATACATTTGCCAAAAATTAGGAAGCATTCCTCGATAATATGGTAAGGGTGCATTATGCATGTTAATACATCCATATTGGGGAGTATTTAATATTTCCTTTTTAAAGATTTGAGATGCCGAAACAGATACTATTAAATCTATCTCCTCTTTCTCCACAAAATCAATAAATTCTTTACTATTTACATCTTTATAATTAAGTAGAGAAACTCCTCTGCTTTTTACAAAATACTCTACTGAAAAATTACTTTTTCTTAAGCCTTTAAAATATAGTATATTGTTTAATTTACTCAATCCATATCTATAGGATTGTTTTAAAAAGTCTATTGGTCCATAAAAGTTCCACATTTTTTTTGCCAAACCTAAAATTGATTTTTCCCCTATTGGTTCTTGAATTATTAATCCCTTAATATGTATATTGAAATCTTCTACATATACATCCATAAATCTTTCAAAAAAAATAGGTATGTAAAATGGATCTTCTTGAGTTACTATAAGTATATTCATAATTATAATCCATTCCTTTCGCTTCGCTCTAGGCACAAAACGTAATGAAATGCCTTGGCTTCGAGCTAATTTTTTATTATTCTATAGTCATAGGGATAATAGTTAACTACAAATCACGGGGAGGTGAGTGGGCTGCTCCAATTGTGGAGTAACCGCATAATTATATGTGTAGATTGTCTTTCCAAGCACAAATAAGTGTGACTTTGAGCACGCAGACTTATCTTTGTATAAACATTACTCGTTTATTGCTGGACAATCAGTCAATGCTATCTATCCCTGTAATTCTTTGAAAGGAGTTTCCCCTATGGCTTTAAAAATTGTCTATCAAATCTGTTGTGGCATTGATGTCCACAAAACCTTTGTTGTTGCTTGCATTGCTTCTACCAACAACAAGGGAGTTACTACTTACAAACGCCATCGCTTTTCTATCTATACCAATGGGTTGAGACAGCTGTCACAGTGGCTTTGTGAAAACAACTGTAAGGATGTGTGTATGGAATCTACCGGCAAATACCGGATTCCTGTGTTTAACGTACTTGAAGATTCCTGCAACATTACTCTTGCCCATCCTAAATATGTTAAGGCTATCCGTGGCAAAAAGACTGATAAAAAAGATGCCAAATGGATTGCCAATTTATTTAAACATGACCTTGTAGCTGGAAGTTTTATGCCTCCACTTGCTATAAGACAGCTTCGTGACCTAATGCGTTATAGGTTTAAACTTACAAACTTTATGTCAAGTGAGAAAAATCGTCTTCAAAACTCTTTAACTGTGTCTAATATCCAGCTTGGTAGTGTTGTTTCCGATACCTTTGGCAAAAGCTCCATGAAAATCATTGACAAGCTTTTGGATAATCCTTTATAGATTTCTTGATTTTAAATTTGTTTTATGCAGTAACTTGCCTATAAGGGAAAATATATTGAAAATCTTTGGAATTGAGGAACGTCACAACATCCTATGCTACTCCAACATGACACATGAACCTATATCCGAAGATTCACACTTTCGCTTGTGACAAGGACTTCAATGGAAAAGATTTTCAATATATTTTCCTGAAATAGGCCCGCATAAAGCAAGTTTATACACCAGAAATCTATAGATACTTCCTTTGACATCGAACCTTTAATTCACGGTTCTATGAAAAATAAACTTCCTGAACTAGAACTAGCCATTGACGGTTTTATTACACCACAGCAAGCTCAAAAATTAAAGGTTATTAAACAGCACTATGAAGATCTTCAATTTCGTAAAACTGACCTCGAAAAAATTATTCTTTCTCTTGCCGAGTCCTACTCCGAAGAAATCAATTTAATCTTAACTGTTCCGTCCTTTAAAAACATCTTTTCCGCCATTACAGTGATTTCAGAAATAGGCGTTAACATGGACGTGTTCCCGACAGCTAAGCATTTGTGTTCTTGGGCAGGACTTACACCTACTAATAACGAAAGTGCCGGCAAGAAGAACTCAGTAAGGATTTCAAAAGCTGGTTGCTACATTAAACCACTTCTTGTTCAGTGTGCAACTGCTGTGGTTAAAAGCGAAAAGCATCCTCAAATCCGTAACCGCTATTTAAAACTCAAAAAGCGTCGTGGTCACAAACGTGCAATCATTGCAATTTCCCGAATGCTTTTAACAGCCATCTATCATATCCTTAAGAAAAAGGAACCTTATAATGCTGATCTGTATAAGAAATCTGATATTCCAGTAAGCCGTGAAATCACGGTAGATCAGGCGATTTTGCTAGTTAAACGATATGGTTATTCAATCAAAACTAATATTGTATAATATTTTTTAAAATTTACTTAACATAATTTTAAGAAAGTCATCATTAGATGGCTTGTTTACCATGCTCTTTTATTTAGTTATAACTTTTATCCTATATTTCAGACTTCACCTCTGTATATTTATAATCTTTTTCTAATAGCATTAATACAATAAAAAATAAATACATAAGTAGATTTAATAAATGATAGTTTTTCAACATTCCTATATATATTCCAAGTTCTTTTTAAAGCCTTTAATTTATTACTGGATAAAGAATTATTTACTATCCTATATTTACCCAAATGTATATTTATTCCATATGCATAAAAACCTTTTTTCAATATTGAAAGCCAAGTTGCAAAGTCTTGCCCTTTTCTAACTAGAGGCATTCTAAAATCTCCGACTTTATCTTTATCTATCATAACTGTAAAACAATGAATTATAGTATTCTTTAATAGTTCTTCATAATTAATCTTCTTAGGTACTCTTACAACCTTATTTAATTCTTTTCCATCTTCATCTATAAAAGAATATGACGTAAATGAAAAAGCTATATTATTTTCTAACATGAATTTCAACTGTGTTTCTAATTTATTGTATTCCCACAAGTCATCACTATCCAAAAATGCTATAAACCTTCCTTTAGCCTTTTCTATTGCCGTATTTCGTGCTATAGCAGCACCTGAATTTTTTTCTAATTTAATGTATTTTATTCTATGATCTTTCTCCATTATATCTCTAATTATTCTTTCAGAATTATCAATTGAACAATCATCGACTACTATCATCTCCCAATTTGTATAAGTTTGTTTCTGTACATATTGAATAGTTTTTTTTAGAAACCTTTCTGAATTATATACAGGTGTTATTATTGATATTAAAATACTACTGTTATCCATTTTTATCTCCCTTTTTATGTTTTAAAAATCTATAATTATTACTTTACTATCTACTTTTCTATATAAATCGTTAGTTGTTTGCCCTTGTGAAAAAATAATTATAGGTATATGTTTATTTTTATTAGATAAATGATTCCTATTTTGCTCTATATTAGGAAGCCAAGACATATTCTCTGCGCTTTTTATATTATTATAAATTAAATCAACATCATTTTTATTAATTTTAAAATAACTTATTCTATTATTCCCACTATCCCATAATTCATCTTTTGTATTTGGTACAGTCGAAAAAACTAAAAATATATTATTATCCCTATCTATAGAAATTCCTATATAAACATTAATTTTTCTTTCGTCTAATGAATTGTATATCTTATTCAATCTTTCTTTTTTATACATCTTGTCATCAATACTTATAACATAGCTATTTTCACTTTTTTCGTCTAATTCTGTTAATATGAACTTAATTTCCCCATATGATGTATATGCAATATTACTTATGTAGGGCAAAATTTTTTCTGATATCTCTAAATTTGAGTTGGAATTAAAGGTTATAGGTAATTGTACTCTTTTACCTTTATAATTCACGAAATTTTGTCCAAGATCTACACTTTTTATATATCCGTACGATGTCTTATTAAGTTCTTTATTATTGTCTTTTAGATATATTCTATATATAATACTTATTACATTATCTTTTATCCCTATACTAGAGGTGAAATTCCCATATTTATATTCTGAAAAACTTATTAATTCTTTATTTGATGATATTTTAAATCCATTCCCTATGTCTATCTTAAAATAATTCAAACTCGGTTTTGATGGGCTTAAATTTTCATTTAAATTCATTTTTCTACATATTAAGTGCATATTATTGTAATCATCTATCTCAAAAGAAGGATATGTTAAGCCTGTACCTTCCTCAGTTATGTCAATTTCTTTGCTTAAATCACTTATATCAAGTGGTTTTTTACTATATCTTATTTTTAAACCTGATATATGTCCTCCATAAACTATATATATCCTACCGGTTTTATCAAACTTTATACTCGCCCCTCCATGATTAGTTAACGAATATCCTACACAAACCTTATTTTGAATTTGATTTTTTTTTATTTCTGCTAGTATTACTCTAAATTTATTATCATCTCCATTTTCTAAGTAGGTTACAAATATAGTGTCTTTATAACTCAATATTTTATTGCTTTCTACATAAGCAGTTGCTCTACTAGCCCCTTCTTTTGATATTACTAATTGATCAACATTTTTAGTGATAAGGCTTTGTGGAATTAACATTCTAATTATAACAATCATCAGTAAACTAATACATGTTTTTTTCAACTTTACCGTCCTCCTATTATTGACCTTATCTTAAAAGTTCCATTTACTTTGCATGATATTCAATTTACCTTGAATAATTTTTCATTAAGTATCAACACCCTTTTTATGTAACCATTATGATTTATGCAACTTAATTTACTATAACTTGTTTTATTTAGTTTTTCCTTCTTAACAATTTTGCATTTATATTTAAGATAAATATTATAAAGAAATTAAATATTATCGCTATTACGCGTGGTAAATTAGCTAATGTTATTTCTGTATTTCCTATAATAAATATTATACTAAAGAAAATCCACTTAACACCGTTATTCTTCTTGTAATTATAATCAATAATACTAGATATATAATAAATTAAACTTAATATACTAGAGTGTATTATGAAACCTTTTATATATCCAAAACTTACTATTAAGTTTCCAAGAAAATAAGTTGGTGCTCCTCCAGCACCTCCATATATTTTGTCATATACTGCTCTTTTTATATCTTTTCCTACAAATTTAAATCCGCTTTCTAACATGTCTAATCTTACTATAAACCCTGAACCTTGAGTTATAAAAAATCGTCTAATAGAAGATTCAAATAAATATTTTATAGTTTCAATGTTGAAGACTAGCTTATCTTTAGCAATCAAATAGAATAGAGCTATTAAAACCCCAGACATTACCATTTCTTTGTTTAGTCTGTAGTCAAAACAATTTATCCATATAAATAGAATTGTATACACTAATATACCTTTATGTAAAGATAATACTGCAAACAAAAAAAATAAAATTAAATACCTTTTTTTACCACTAAAAAAATAAAAACTTGGTAATATAAAATAAGCAAACGTTGAAACCGTAAAATAATAAGGTATTGCCCCTGATATATCTAATCTAATATTGTTACTGCCTTTAAGCAGTGTAATTAAAGGAAATTTATTGATATATATTAGCGCATATATAACTATAACAAATGCTATTGTATTAAAATATATACTTAATAATTTGGTTTTTCTGAATTTTATTCGAGTTTTTACATGTTTAAACCATTTAATTTTTTTTAATATTAACAATATTATTGCGTTCATAAAAACTAATGTGGATATATTTATAAATATAAGCAATGTTTTATCAGAAAAAATTCTATAAGTTTGTCCATTAAGATAATAATAATAAATGTTTTGTATATAAAACGTTCCTAGCCAAAAAATATATAACGGAACTAATGAACTTTTATATTCCTTAAACTTTATAAACAAATATAGCAATATTGAAAATACTGTATTAAATATCAATAATTCTGCTCTCATAATCAAATCACTTCACTTAGCTTTATATGTTTTTTGTTTAAAATAATATAATCTAGATCTTTTAACTTCCCATAAAATTTTTTATTACTTATATCATCAATAACTATTTTTTTATTCATTAAATACCCTTCGAATATGACTGTAGAATATTTAGAAACTATAAATTCTGCTTCCTTTAATGAATCAATAATGTTTTTATCATACTCTATATTAAAATCTTTAAGAACTTTACTTACTACATTCCTATCTCCATATCTTGGATGAGGTCTTATTCTTATATTCAAATGCTTCCTATCTTTTATTTGTTGTAATTTATTTTTAATCAAGTTTAGTTGCTGGTGAGTTTCATCTCCTTGTAAATAGTAGGTTAAAGTTTTTGTTTCTGAATACTCTCCACACTTGTATTTTTCTAAATTTTCAGGCAGATTTACTATAAACTGTTTTTCATCAGCCTTTAGTTTTTTAAATATATTTTTATAGTATTCATCCCATATATAAAATTCATCAAATTTTACAAAAGAGTCTCTAACAATTAATAATTTTTCTCCATGCATGAAATTTATATGTTTAATACCTTTAAAATTGCAATATAGTGTTAAAATAGATGAAGTAAAAGAATACTCACAATTTACTAAAATAGCTTCAGGATTTTGTAGCGTAACATTATAGCTGTACAATGCAATTTTTATTATGTTCTTCATTATAAAATATCCATTAAATGGATGCTTACTTATAATTCTTTTAAATAAAAATCTTATATCTTCATATGTCAAAATATATTTTTTATACATTTCTTTTATCTTATATTTTTTAACTAACATACTGGGGATTTTGTCATAATATCCAAAGTTAATTGCAATATTTTCATATTTTTTTTCTGATATATTTAATTTATTCTTATGGTACTTATAACTAATAAAAAGAACCATTATAGTAGGTAGTATGGCTAGTGTACATACTACATTTAGTATAAACATTTTAATTCTCGGCTGTTTAAAAGTTTGGCACTTATATTGCAAAAAACTTCTCATAACAAAATCTTCTCTTATTAATTTTTTTGAAATTTTATTAAGATATTCCATCTGAATTTCTTTGCTTATCTCAAAATAATGTTTATTCTTAAATATCATTTTAATTAATTTTAATAATGAATTATACATATTTTCATCCTTTTCTATTCATTTTTAAGATGATACTTACTATCACTGTTATAATAACTAATTTAATCAATACACCTACTAAGTAATTAATTATATATATATTGGTAAAATAAAAGACTAACATCGTAAAAAATATACCTATAATTGGTTTCATAAAAATTTTAATGCTTACCACTCTAGCTTTTATTAAATATTTAGAATTAAAATAATGCAGTATAAATAATATTACATAAGAAAATAGTGTAGTATATGCAGCTGCAATATATCCTGCTTTTGGTATAAATATACAGTTTAATGCTATATTTATAATCCCTGCAATAATAGTATTCATTGATATTAAGATAGTTTTTTTATAGTAAAAAGCGTAATTTGTATATATCGTATATAAAAATACAAATACATAACCTATTATAACTATAGGTATCATATATACTCCTTCATAGTAATCTCTTTTGGCTATAAAACCTATCAGTTCTTTTGAAAATACAATCAGAAAAGATGCAGCTATAAATATAAAACTTGTATACTTCTTTGCCACTAACTCTATCTCAGAATATTTTTCTTCGCGTAATTTCTCAAAAAATATTGGGACCCATGCGTTATTTAGTGATATAACTATTACATTCATTATCATTCCTATGTTATAAGCTAATGAATATATTCCGGTCTCATAGCTTCCCACATACTTATTTATTAATATCTTATCTGCATGAGCTAACAAATAGTTAGATAACGAGTGCGGTATTAATGGTGCACTATATAATAATACATATTTTATATGGTTAAAGTTTAATTTTTTATTCTTATAAATCTTTACAAATTTGATGGCTAGAAAAAGTATAACTATAAAGTTAATTAGAACTTTCGAGTATATTTCCCCTAGATATTTT
The DNA here is from genome assembly GCF_025210435.1 of Anaeromicrobium sp. Classification (GTDB taxonomy): domain Bacteria; phylum Bacillota; class Clostridia; order Peptostreptococcales; family Thermotaleaceae; genus Anaeromicrobium. The sequence continues at coordinate 32,626 of NZ_JAOART010000056.1, read as the reverse complement.
TTTTCCTTTAAAAATAACATTATTACTATTGATAATAATATTATAAATAGGTTAGATAATACAGATAATTTTAAGAAACTATTACTTTGTTTGCTTGCCTTTAAATATGTCAAATACATATTTAAATATATTTGCAATATCGTTACTATTACAATCACTATCAATATATTGGAATCTATATTTAAATATATTGAAAATACGTTCTTATATCTATTTATTATAAAAAGAATTAGAACATCAAAAATAAGTAAAGACTTTACTATGCTACTGCAAAACCAACTGAACTGACCATCTTTCTCATGATAATATCTTAATAAAGCAGCATGTACATTTAAGCCAAGTATTATAACTAACATATTTACTACTGAACTATAAATATTTAATAATCCATATTCACTTGGTGAAGGTAATATCCTTATATATATTGGCATTGTCAAAAATAATAATCCTTTTGACAATATATTGCCTATCAAATAGAACTTCCCATGTTTAAATAATTCAATAGAATTTATTTTTTCTAGTTTTTTTCTTACATATTCCATAATTTATGTGCCTTTCTAATAATATCAACCTCATATGTTTCTCAACGTATATCACTATTGCTATATACCATTTTGTGAAACATATTTTTTAATATTGCGAATACTATGTTATCACATCAAAAATAAATTCATTTCAAATTTTTTACATAATCATAAATTTCTTTATATTCACTCATAAAGAAATAGCGACTTAAAATCTCCATTAATTCAAAATCTTCTTCTGAATCTATATCTAGTACTGCAGTATCTTTCATCAAAACGATATCACATTTTCCATCAAACGGTGTTCTTTCAAATTTATTTAGCAAACTATTTCTCATATAACAGTATATTGAAGCATTCATATCATAAACCTTAGGAGCTTGCTGCCTTGCTACAAAATTGGATTCTTTAATCTTTCTAATATCCCCATCTTTTTCTTCAACCATATTAAAGTATGGATTACGTCTAGATTCTACAACCGAAAAGACTACATCTATGTCACTATGGTCAATTATTTTTATAAATGCGTTTTGAATATCTTCTACTGTTCTTAAAGGCGATGTAATATCTAAGTCAATAACATAGTCATATACTTTATTCAATTTCTCTTCCATATATTTCAACGAATGCTGTATTACTGGAATTTTAGGAGAATTATCCTGGGCTAAGCAAGCAGGCCTCTCAATTCCTATGACCCCATCAAAACTCGTAGCTATTTCTAAAAGTTCTTTACTGTCACTATTTACACATATATCAACATTGTATTTATCATTCTTATTTGCAAATAACTTAGCTGCCCCTAAAGTATAATTAATTAAAGGATTTCCTAAAAATTCTCTAATATTTTTATTTTTTACACCTTTTGATCCTGCTCTTCCACAAACTGTAACTAATATATCCATATCAAATAATCCCCTTTGCCAGTTTTAACATTTTGTATGCATGATATATATTATTTTCATTTTCTTTATTATTAAGAATACAATCTAAAAAGTTTCTCATTTCTTTTATATACATTTCATTACGATCACCATGAAATTTTATCTTTTCTCTTCCATCAGTAAACAATATTTCATTGTCAATTAGATTTCCTGTTATAGTTCCTGTTTCAGTATAAATTTCAATTTCTCGTTTTGGAATTCTGCCAAAATAGTCCAAATGTAGCTCAATTAACCGATCTCTATATTTAGCTATATATATAGATAAATCTTCACTATCAATTTCTAAATGAGAAAATTGTCCATATAAATTGAAAACTTTCTGAGGAAAGCCAAATAAATAAGTTAGATAGTCCCATTCATGGATTAAATCTATAGACACACCGCCACCTTGACCTTTTTTCGCACTGTAAACTTTTCTATAGTCTACACCAAGTCTCCAATCAGGTAAATAACTAGAACATATAGTTCTAACAGAATAAATTTTTTCTTCTTTTAAGAGCTCTTTTAAGTGTTGGATGACTTCAGTATATCTTAAAGGAGCAGCTACATAATAAATCCCATTATTTCTTAAAGTAAGACTGTCTATATCATAGGTAATATCCTCAAATATAGGTTTTTCTATAAACATATGTTTTGTCTTAGTTGCTAATAAATCAATAGATGTATAATGTAAAGAGGTTGGATTAGTTATAAAAACAACATCATAATTATCGTGTAAATCTTTTTTTTCAAAAATCTGTTTGTCTATTAATACTTTAACTTCACTTTCCAACTCTCTATCACTATTTCTAAAAGCATGTATTTCTAATTTAAAATCAAATTCTTTAGAAATACTTGTTAAATTCTTTAAATGTCTTTTTCCTATTGAACCTATACCAACAAAACATATTTTCATTATTCAACACCTTCAATCTTATCAATAAGCTCTAATGTATATAAGTCATCCTCAAAAGTATACCTATCTAAATCTTTATTTTCTTTTATTTTTTTTATAAATGTCTCTAGTTCTTCTAAATAGGCATTCTCTATAATATTTTCAGCATATCTATTATCTTTTTCAATATTCTCATATGTAGTAATCTTTGTTAAATCTTTTCTGTCAAAGTCATATTTTTCTAAACTATTAGGTGTTCCTTTCCAAAATAAATGTAAGCTTTCTGAATAAGCTTCAAAACTTCTTATAGCTTTTCTTGATACAATATCTACGTTAAGTACACCCTTATGCCCTGTTTCATGCTCTAATAAAACAATGTAACTATCTTTATAATCTAAATCTAAAGAACTTATTTTATCCTTTAAAATTTGTAAATTCTTTATTTTACCAAATGTTTTTATTATCCAAGGTAATTCTATTGCAAATATTTCCCTACATCCATTTGTCCTTTTATCACCCACAAAAAAATCTTTATAACTTTCCCACGGATGCCAATCTGGAAGATATTGCCCTACATGGTATCTATAATGGACATTTTCTCTTATTTCTTCAATCTGTTTTTGAATGTATTGTACTTCTTTTCTATATAAAAAGGTAGAAGATAAGAATAATTTTAAATCTTCGGAATTAGCTTTTGTCAATATTTTATCATAGTCATCTTTCAATAAGTTAATCTCAGTAAATATATGTAAACCATCATCTAAACACTTTAAAATAAGTTTGGAATGATAAATTGGAGAAGTACAGATTAAAGCTCCACAAGGTTTTTCCATGTCTATAGCTACATCTAAATCTGAATACGTTGTTATCTTGTATAAACCTTCTACTTCTTCACGTCTATCATCTTTTGTATCTACTCCAATTATTTCAATATAATCATAATTGTTTTTTAATAGTCTAATTCTTCGTTTACCCATTGATCCTAACCCTATCACCACAAGTTTCATAATTCTTCTCTCCTATAATAAACTACAAGTCATAAAATCTCTTCTTCAAATCAATGCCTTGATTAAAGATTTTTTTTATTTGTTGTATAATTTTAATTGATACATTTCCTTCTCCGTAAGGATTAACATTATCATTAATCTTATTTTTAAACGCACCAGAAAAAGCTAAATCTAATGTTTTGAAAATCTCTTCTTTTTCAGGACGACAATTTATTGTGGATTTTGCTTGAATTCGTCCTTTTTGTCTATCACCTATATTCACTGTTGGAACTTTAAATGATGGTGCTTCTATTATTCCACTAGATGAATTTCCCACAACTGCATCCACATATTGCATTGCACTTAAGTATCTAAGTTGTCCCATAGATGTAAAAGCTATAGCCTTATCCTTATTTTTATTCACGTAATCATCAATCATTTTATTAATTATTCTTCCATCTGTATCTGAATTTGCTTTAGTAAAGATTATTCTTAAATTTTCAACCTCATCTACAGCATCTAAAAGGTTTTTGAATTGCTTTTGCGATGTATTACTTTCTAAAGTTACAGGATGGAAAGTAACTAATATTGTTTTTTCACCAAGAATAAATCCTATACTTTCTTCAAACTCGCTTCGTGATAGAAGTTCCATATTTTTTATATTCTCTATACCTATAGCTCCTACATTAAAAACTCTATCTGGATGCTCTCCAAGCTGAATAATCCTTTTTCTATACTCGCCTGTTGTTGCAAAATGAATATAACTCATTTTAGTTATAGCATGTCTAAAAGCTTCATCAAATGCACCTTCTGTAGTCTCACCTCCATGTAAATGAGCAATTGGTATCTTTGAAACAGATGCAGCATTTACTGCTGCAAAAATTTCATATCTATCACCTAATACTACGATCATATCAGGCTTTAGTCTTTCATAGCATTCAGAAAAACTTATCATAGTTAGTCCCATTGATTTAGATATGCCAATAGGTGTATCTGAACTTAAAAGGATTTCAATTTTTTCATCTATTTTATAACCATCTTCTTCTATTTGCTTGTATGTAAGTCCAAATTCAGGAGATAAATGCATTCCTGTTACTACTAATTGTAATTTCAGTTTATCATCTTCATTTATCTTTTCAATTAATGGTCTTAACAGACCATACTCAGCTCTCGTTCCAGTAATCACACATATTCTATTCATATCTCTATCAGCTCATCTTCTTTATAATCTTTATTTGATATTTTCCCAATAATATTATCCCATCTCATTGGAGATATTCCATTCCCTGGTCTTTTAATCGTCAAATTTGCTTCCGTAAATACTTCACCTTTTTTAATTTTACAATTTGCAACTATACTTTTTCTTGCAATGTCTCTATTCTTCAACTCGGATTTGGAAGGTCTTTTTATTCCGTCGCCTAAAGCTCTTTCTATATTTCTAATAGCTTGTACCATCTCTTTTAATTCTCCAGGACTTAGACTCGCTTTATGATCAGGACCTTCCATCCTTTTATCTAAAGTAAAATGTTTTTCTATAACACTTGCTCCCATTGCTACTGCTGCAATAGGAATTTCTACTCCCAAAGTATGATCAGAGTATCCCACATTTACTTTAAAAGCTTCTTCTATAGTGTTCATCGCACTTAAATTAACATCTTCTATAGGAGTTGGATATTCTGTGTTACAATGTAGCACCGTAATATCGTCAGTACCATTTTCTCTTAGTGCATTTAAAGCCTCTTCAATTTCTCCAAGTGTTGCCATTCCCGTTGATAAAATCACTTGTTTTCTAAGTTTACCTATTGCTCTCAAGTACGGTAAATTAGTTATTTCTCCTGACGGAATTTTAATAATATCTAGACCTAGTTCCACTAGAAGTTGTACACTATCAACATCAAAAGGAGTTGATAAGAATTTTATATTTTTCAAATTACAATATCCTATTAATTCTTTATGCATATCTAAGTCTAGCTCTAATTTTTTTATCATACTAAATTGACTTTCAGAGGCATCTGTTGTCTCTTTCTGATAATCTGCTTTTTCAGCATATTTTGAAACCAATTTTTCTGCTTTAAATGTCTGGAACTTAACTATATCAACACCAGCTTCTTTAGCTTTATCTATTAGCCTCTTTGCTGTTTCTAAAGAACCATTATGGTTTACACCTGCTTCTGCTATAATAAGGACATTATTCATTTTAATCTGTCCCCCATTCTTATCTTGCCATCATATCCATACTCTATTATTTCAATCGTAGCATCTTTTGTCTTTACTATAAATCCATTTTCTTTTTTTCCAACTACTTGACCAGCTATTCCTTTATATGCTGGTGCATTTTCAATTAATTTTGATTTATTAATTTTGATTTCAGTACCATTTAAGGTACTTCTTGCCATTGGACCCGGCTTACATATGGCACGTATGAAGTTGAATAGTTCTCTACTTGTTTGATTCCAATTAAGTGTTTCATCACCTTCTTGTCTTCTTCCACAGTAAAAGCCTATCGGATGTATATCTGTTTGCTTAATTAAATCAACTTTCCCTTTTTGAACAACCTTAATAGCTCTAAAAAGAATATTGGCACACTCTACATACGCTCTATTAAGTAAAGTATTATAATCATCCATGTCTGTTATAGGATATGTTTCCTGTAATATTATATCTCCAGTATCTATACGTTCATCTACATAATGAACAGTGATCCCAAACTCTTTCTCATCGTTGATTAAAGCCCAATTCAGTATATTTCTACCTCTATAAAAAGGTAGTTTTCCTGCGTGACAGTTAATGGTCTTAAACTTAGGCATATTTATAATTTCTTTTTTAAAAATCTGATTAAAAGACATAGATACAAATAAGTCACAATCATAATCTTCAACTTGTTGTAAAAATTCTCTAGAATTAATATTTTTATGTCTTAAATAATCTATATTATATTCTTCAGCAAATTTTCTTAATACCTCATCTGAAGAATCGTATCTTACACAAATAAATTTTATATCAATGCTTTCATCTTGTATTAGTAATTTGAAAGCTTCATGGGCCCATTTGCCATCGGCAAAATACCCTATTGTAAACTTTTTATTCACAATTTGCAACTCCTTTACTTTAAACCTAATCTGTTAATCATATTTTCCATTTCCTCAAGCTGACCCATATCCATCCACGCTCTATCACTTACAGGATAAGTCCCTACTTTCTCACCTTTTTTAATATAATCATTTATCAAATCTGTTATATGGTAAAATTGATTTTCTGGTATATCATTTAACGTTTCTGGCTCTAGTATATACATTCCTGTGTTAACTAAAAAATTATACTCCGGCTTTTCAATTATATTATTAACTGTCCCTTTTTTCCCTAGTTCGATAACTCCATAGGGTATAGTATTGTGTTTTAACGAAGTAATCATAGTAATTTTATTTTCATTATCTTTGTGATATTTTAACATGTCGGAGTAATTTCCTTCTATTAAAATATCACAATTACTTACAAAAAAGGTCTCATTCATCCTATCTTTTAATAAATAAAGACTTCCACCCGTTCCCAGAGGCTTTTCCTCTTCAATATATTCCACTGTATAATTCTTTTCCAATTCGTTAAAATACGCTTTGATCATATTCTTTTTATGATTAACAGTGAAGTAAAATTGATTACAGCCATAATCTGTAAACCTATTTATAATTCTTTCTACTATAGGCACATCGCCTATAGGAATTAATGGTTTTGGAAGTATCTTTGTAAAGGGATATAATCGTGTTCCTTTCCCTCCTGCCATTATAACCACAGGATTTTCTATTCTATTGTAATGATTTAATTTTTCTTTAAAGCTATCATTCCAAAATATTATATCTACAATTTCTTCTTTTTCATTCATAATAGGAATCGCTTCTATTAGCTTTTCCTTCATTATTTGTCTAGCTTTATATTCATTTTCTTTTGTCAAATACATTGGATTATTATTCATTATTACTTTAACCTTTTCACACAGATTTCCATTTTTTAAAATCCAACGTCTAATATCTCCGTCTGTTATAACTCCTTTTAATTTATTGTCTTCAGTAATTAAAAGAATTTTTTTTGCAGTTTTATCTAACTTTTTTATTCCTTCTTTTATGGTTATATCTTCAGTAATAAATAAATCCTGTAAATTCATAGAAATCCCTTCTTATAAACTGTATTTTAACGCTTTTAAGATATTAGCTACTCTTAACACATCTTTTTCTTCTAAATTTGTACTACAAGGAATATTTAAAACTCTATCCAAGTAATATTTAGCTTTTTCTATTTTATATGCTTCATTATTTACGTAAGGTTTTTGCTCATGGTTCAGCCCCCATATAGGCCTCGTCTGTATTCCGCTTTCATTCAACTTTCTTAATAACTGATCTCTATCTAGTCCATATTGTTCTTTATTTATAGCCAATGAATAAAACCAATAATTAGGTCTAATATTCTTATTAAAATTCAATAGTTCTAATCCTTTTAATTCATCTATTTCTGTTTTATATAGATGATAATTTCTTTTTTTCGTCTCGATAAACTTTTCCAGTTGCTCTAACTGCGCTACCCCTAAAGCAGCTTGTAGATTTGTCATTCTATAGTTATAACCTACTTCATCGTGAATATAGTATAATGTATCATCTTTCGCTTGTGTTGATAAATACTTCGCCTTAGAAACCAAATCATTATTTTGACCTACCAGCATACCACCACCACCAGTAGTTATAATCTTATTGCCATTGAATGAATAAACTCCAAAATCGCCTATTGTTCCAGCATATTTTCCTTCATATTTTCCTTCTAGGTAATATGATCCTAATGCTTCTGTTGCATCTTCTATAACTTTTAATTTATACTTTTGAGCTATGTTCATCACTCTTTCCATGTTAGCTATATTTCCAAATACATGGACAATGGCCATAGCCTTTATAACTTTGTTTGTTTTTTTATTTACAAGTCCCTTTTCAGTTAAATGACATTCATTGTTACAAAATTCTTCTAATTTATCCAAATCTATGTTGAGTGTATCATCACAATCCATGAAGACAGGTTCTGCTCCTAAGTATCTCACAGGATTTACTGCAGCAATAAATGTAAGAGTAGGAACAATCACTTCATCAGCATATTCTACTCCCGAAAGTTTTAGCGCTAAATGAAGACCTGCTGTACCACTCTGGCAAGCAACAGCTTGTCCTACGTTTAAATATTGGGCTATCTGTTCTTCAAACTGGTCAATATAAGCACCACCTGTAGAAACCCATTCTGTCTCAACAGCTTTTGTAACATATTCTAATTCTTTCCCTTTAAAATTGGGAATTGATAAAGGTATAAAATTGCTCATAGCTATTCTCCTTTTATATGTTGTAGATATCAACTTTATATTTGTCTAAGTTGTTTTTAACCCATTCTATAGTTTCAGCCAATCCTTCTTTTAGTGAATATCCTGCTTCCCAATTTGTAAGTTTTTTAATTTTCTCATTTGCTCCTAAAAGTCTGTTTACCTCGCTCTTTTCTGGTCTCATTCTTTGCTCATCACATACTATTTTCGCCTTAGGATTAATTTGATCTATAAGCTCTTGCGCAAGCTCACCTATTGATATTTCCTCTTGCGTAGCTATATTTATTTCTTCTCCGATTGTTTTCTCTGATTTAGCTATCTCTAAAAAGCCTCGAACAGTATCTTTAACATAGTTAAAATCTCTTGTTGGAGTTAATGTTCCCAATTTAATTTCTTCTTTACCAGCCAAAAGCTGAGTTATTATAGTAGGTATAACAGCTCTTGCAGATTGTCTTGGTCCATAGGTGTTGAATGGTCTTACAATAGTAATAGGCATCTTAAAACTTTTATAGAAAGATTCCGCTATTCGATCTGCTCCTATCTTAGTAGCTGAGTACGGAGACTGTCCTTGAAATGGGTGTTTTTCATCTATTGGTACATATTGTGCTGTGCCATATACTTCTGAGGTTGATGTAACTAAAATTCTCTTTGTTCCTAAATCCCTAGCTGCTTGTAATACATTCAAAGTTCCTTTTATGTTTGTATCTACATAGGAATCTGGAGAATGATAGCTGAATGGAATGGCAATTAGTGCAGCTAAATGATATACCTCATCAATGTCCTTCATTGCTTCTTTTACCCCATTAGGATCTCTAATGTCTCCTGTAAATACATCTATCTTGCTTAATTTTTCTTTTGAAAGCGTATCTAGCCATCCCCATGAATTAAATGAATTATAATAAACAAAAGCTCTAACATCATATCCTTCTTCTAGTAATCCTTCTACAAGATGGCTACCTATAAACCCATCCGCTCCTGTAACTAATACTTTTTTCAAATGATCTACCTCCTAAATTTAACTAGTTTCATATTAAATTCCAACACCGCAGTATTTGAATCCTTTCTCTTCAACTAATTCTCTTTCATATATATTTCTTAAATCAAAGAAATAATAGTCTTTCATTGTATCTTTTAATCTTTCTAAATTCATATTTCTAAACTGATGCCATTCTGTTATAATTACTAATCCATCAGTGCTTTCACATGCTTCATATTCATTACTACAAAACTCAATATTTTCTTTTATATGACTTAATCTCCAAGTCCCTTCTTTTTTTCCTTCTGGATCAAATATCTTTAATTTTGCTCCAAACTTCGCAAGTTCTGTTAATATAGTTAGTGAAGGAGCCTCTCTCATATCATCTGTTTTTGGTTTAAATGTAATTCCTAATATACCCAATGTTTTCCCTTCTAAATTCCCTACAGCATTTTTAATTTTTTCTACCATTTTTAGCTTTTGTCTTCTATTAGCATCTACAGTAGTTTCTATCAATGATATAACTTCTTCATGTTCTCTAGCAATACTGGCAAGTGCTTTTGTATCCTTCGGAAAACAACTACCTCCATATCCTGGCCCTGCATGTAGAAACTTAGGACTAATACGTCCATCCTTTCCCATAGCTTTTGCTACGTGCTGAACATTTGCTCCTACTTTTTCACAAAGATTTGCAACTTCGTTTATATAAGTTATTTTCATTGCTAAAAATGCATTGGATGCATATTTGATCATCTCTGCTGTTTCTATATTTGTCATTACAAATGGTGTTTCATTTAAATACAATACTCTATATACATCTTTCATTATTTTTTCTGCTTTTTCTGACTCTGATCCTATAATTACTCTATCTGGATGAGTAAAATCGTGTATAGCTGAGCCTTCTCTTAAAAATTCTGGATTTGATACTACATCAAATTTGTAGTCAACTCCTCTTTCATCTAGTATTTCTTGTACTACTTTTTTAACCTTTTGTCCAGTCCCTATAGGAACAGTAGACTTGTCTACTATTACCTTATATCCATTCATATATGTAGCTATATCTTTAGCTACTTGAAGTACGTATTGAAGATCTGCACTACCGTCATCTGCTGCTGGTGTTCCTACTGCTATAAAAATCACTTCACTTTCTTCTACTGCTCTTTGTATATCTGTTGTAAATGATAATCTTTTATAATAAACATTCCTTTCTACTAAATTACTTAACCCCGGCTCATATATAGGTATAATACCTTTTTTTAAGTCTTGTATTTTTTGTTTATTATTATCTACACAAACTATTTCTCGTCCAAAATCCGAGAGACATGTTCCTGCAACTAAACCTACATACCCAGAACCTATTACAGCTATTTTTTCCATTCGGTTGTCCTCCCTCTAAAACTACTCTTTCATTAAATTTATATATTTCACCGATTTATTATTTAATTGATTTGATTTTCATACTTTGTTTCGCATATATATATCACTTTCTTATAAATACCTTCTATCTCTTTAGCGTCCTTAAAACCTTTGAAATCTACTTCCATATCCCTTAATTTTGTACAACAATCTCTTTCATCTTATCGCTTGAGCCTAATACGATACTTTTTATTCCTTTCTTTATATACTCTTGTGTAACTTCTTTTATGTGAGTATTAATCAATTTTATAACTCTATAGGATTTTGATACATACTCTAATATTTTTCTAGGTTTTTCTTCTACTCCTTTAGGAGTTAGTGTATATTTAACACTTCTTGCATTTAGATTCTCTATTTTCATTAGCCATTTTCTTTATACGCTTCTTTATTAAACCATTTACCATGCCTAAACTCATATTTATCTTTTTTTACTATGTCTCTTTGAGAGATATTTAATTCACTATTCAAAACTTCTAATATATTTATTTCGTTTTCCCTAATTCCATACCGCAACCTTTCTCTTTCGTTCAATATTTGAACATTGCAATCTCATTGTACTTCTTGTTTCAAATAATGTCATTAGTTTACATTTTATTATTTTATCTGTGTCCTGCCTATATTCACACTTGGATATAATCTATAGACTTCACCCGTTTTAGGGTCCTTTTGAGTATTCCAAAGCCCAAACACTAAATCATATTGTCCTGAATTAACTGTTATTATTTTTTCATATTCATATATTTTTCCTATTTGCCATTTTGTTGTTTTTATTGGTAATTCATGATCCCAATTTTCAAATCCAAATTTCCGCCTACTCTTTGATACAAGCTTATCATCTATTACTCTTCCATGAAACCATATTCTATAGTCTATATCCATTTTATTTATACATTTAAATCGAAACTTTACTTTTGCTTTATACTTACCTAGTTGTTCTATTGTAGACCCTAAAAACAACATTTTATCTGATAGATTTATTGGATATTCACCATTAAAATATATCGATTGTTTCTTTGTATTTTTTATTTCTGTATAATCTTTGTTTTTTAACATGCTATTTTCAAATACTCTATAGTTTTCTATATCTACTTTAACTTCATTATTAGCAAGTTTTCTAATAATTTTATTGTTTTCTAGAATTTTGGGTAGATACTTATAGTCTGTAAATACTAATTGTCCCACTCCTGTTTTTTTGCAAACAAGTTTTGCATCTTTTAAAATAATATCTTCATTATCTTTATTATCAATTTCAATGATTATTTTTTCTGTATCAAGTTTTGTTTTAAATAGTAAATTTCCAGTCCCATTTGGTGTGTAATAATCTATTTTGTTTAGAATCTGTCTATCTTTGTTATTAATTGAATATATTTTTATGTACGTTAGGCCTTGTGGGTCTTTTTTTTCTTCTGATATATTATAGTTTAATATATATTCTGTATCTTTTTGTATATCTTCCATATACTCAACTGCTACACCTTTTATTTTTATCAGGTTTGTGCTTTTTTCTACTACTGGTAAATACACAAACATAAAAATTATAGCAAGAAGTACTGTCAATATATTTCTATTTTTATTAGAAAATTCATATTTAAATGTTTTTTGGATTTGTTTATCTAAGTTGACCTTTTCATCATTAATTTTACAGATTATAAAAGCTAGCCCTAAAGCTACCCATATTCCTCTAAAATTTTCTAAATTTATGGCAAATGCTTGTACTAAAAAAGACGTCAACAAGGCAATTAATATTATGTTTGGTTTGTTGTTTATATTGGCTTTAAGTAATTTTTTTAACAATATTACAAATATAGATATAAATAGCAATGTACCAAACATGCCTAGTTCTGCCAAAAATGTGGCATATGTATTGTGGGGTATCTTCATACCATATTTTTCATAATAATTTTTATCCTCTACGTCTATACCTATCTTTTCAAAATATTCCTTAGAGTTTTCTCTATAGTTCCCTCTTCCAACTCCTATTAGTACATGGTCTTTTCCCATTTCATATGCACATTTTCCTAGGTTGGTTCTTACTTTGGCTTCACCTGAAAACTCTGTAACTTCTTGGAATCTCTTTCCCAATATATTCTGTACATATCCGTCAAAATGTGTATTATCTATATTTAAAAATCCAAAGAATGCTATTAATATACTAAATGCTATAATTAATAAATATTTATAATGGTTCTTTATATTTAATAAAAAATATATACAAAAACTTATTATAAAAGATATCGTTCCACTTCTAGATTGGGTTAATATTATAGCTGTTATTAAAACAACTAATGTAACTATTGACAAAGCCTTTTCTGATTTATTTTTTACATTATTTATAAATAGCATGGTTATGTAAAAAGATATGCTAAAATAAGCTGATGCTAGATTTGGATCTGTTAGTGTTGATACTAATCTTTTATATTTAGTTATTAAAAATATTTTCATATCAAGTGAGTTTCCATTATATGCTGATACAGTTCCTATGATACCTAAAAATCCAATAGCTAATGCTGTGTATGTCCATACTCTCAATAGTTTAGTAGTTTCATTTTTATTATTTATGCTATTGTAGGCAATAAAAAAATAACATGCTGAAATAATAAATTTTATTATTTCTAATAAAATGGTAAGTGACCCTACTATTTTGATATTTGGGTTAAAATCCGCATGTACATTGGATATAATCATCCAAGCTAATAAACCTAAAAAATAGTATCTATATGGAAATATTTCTCTAAGCTTTTCTTTTAATTCTTGCATGTTTAATGTTTTATAATTTAATCTCGCATAACTAAAAACATCAATACAAAATAATAATACTATTAAAGCCATGAAAACATCTGATAATGCAAAATTTATTAATAACTCTTTTGATGGTTTTATATAAATCATCATAGGTAATGTTATTATTAGTAAATATATGAGTCTAGTTTTTATTTTTTGGATTTTTAGTATCATACGTTCTTCATTCCTTATATATATATTCCCCTGTTTTTTCTTGTTATTCTATAAGATTAAATAAATAGAGTATATCAATATACTATATTCCTATACCTTGTATTTTTTCAGTACATCACTCAATTGCTCTACTACATATTCAATTTCTTCTTTTTTCATGCCTGTATAAAACGGAAGTGCTATGGTTTGAGTTGCTACTTTTTCTGTAACTTCAAATTTTTCTTTTAACTTATCCTTATAAAAAGGCTGTACATGTATTGGTGTAAAATAAGGTTTACATCCTACACCTCTGTTTTCAAGTTCTTTCATAACTGAATTTCTATCTATATTTTCACCAAGTCTTATTACATACACAAACCAACTCATACTATTAACATCTTCATCTATATATGGAATGGTTACACCTTCTACATTTTTTAGTAGTTGATTGTATGTATTTGCTACTCTTTTTCTTTTTTTAAGTATTTCTTCTATTCTCTCCATCTGAACAACGCCTAGTGTTGCGTGTAGTTCACTAAGTCTATAGTTGTATCCTAATCTCTTATGGTATAACCATGTTCCTGTAATAGCTCTTCCTTGAGATCTATAACTTTTACAAAGTTTTGCCATATTATCATCATCCGTTACTATAATGCCACCTTCACCTGTAGTAATTTGCTTGTTAGGATAAAAGGCAAATACTCCTGCATGACAATTTTCACCACATTTGATTCCTTTATACTCACTGCCTAGTGCTTCACAAGAGTCTTCTATTACTTTTAAATTATATTTTCTAGCAATCTCATTAACTCTATCTATATCTACTGGATGTCCAAATACATCTACTACCAATATAGCCTTTGTCTTTTCTGTAATTTTTTCTTCTATTTTATCTATGTCTATATTTAATGTTTTTTCATCGATATCTACAAATACAGGTGTGGCCCCTTCAAATAATATACAATTAGCTGAAGCTATAAATGAAAAAGGAGTAGTTATTACTTCATCTCCAGTACCTATTCCTAATGACTTTATAATTAAGTGAAGACCACTTGTACCACTGTTTACTGCAATGGCATGTTTTACCCCTATGTAATCTGCTATCATCTTTTCAAATTCTTCTACTTTAGGTCCAATACTTAATATTCCTGATTTTAATACGTCTGTCACTGCATCTATTTCCTTTTGTGTTATATCTGGTTTGGCTAGAGGTATTTTTTTCATATATAGTCTCCTTGTGTGTAGTTTAGAGTTTAGATTTTAGGGTTCAGAGTCAAAACCCTAAAATCTAAATCTTTTATTTAATACTTTAATTATAATAAATATTATTATAGTTCCTGTTAATGCAGCTATGGAGTCTAGGTATACGTCCCTAAGCATTGCTCCTCTACCTGGTATAAAGTATTGATGTATCTCATCAGATGCTGCATATATGGTTGAATATGACCAACCTTTTATATATATTTTACTTGTATTCATAAAATATATAGATAAGGTCATTAGTGTTCCTAGTCCACAGTATTCTATAAAGTGAGCGCTTTTTCTAATTAATTTTTGTAGTTGAAATATTCTACTATCTCCTACTATTGTCTCTTCCCCTGATTTTAGAACCTCCATATCTACTAGGATTTTTCCTGATTGAATCCTAGATATTTCTGCTGGCTGATTGGAAAAATAGAATATTATACTCATCCAAATCAATGTACTTATCCATACACTTATTTTTATATATTTAATATACTTCATGATATTTTATTGGTTTTGCAGGAATGCCTACTGCTGTACAATGTGATGGAATATTTTTTGCTACTACTGCACCTGCACCAATAGTTGCCCACTCTCCAATCCCCATATTATTTATAATATTTGTTCCTGTACCTATATTGACCCCTTCTTTTACGTGTACATTTCCTGATATATTTACACTTGGTAGTATGGTACTATAGTCTTCTATTACAGCATCATGACCTATAGTACAATCTAAGTTTATTATTACGTGTTTTCCTATATGTATATTTGTAGTGATAATAGTTCCTGCACATACTATACTACCTTCTTTAATAGTTACAAATTTTGATTTTAGTACACTTGGATTAATTAATATAGCATAATTTATATTATATTTATTAATTTTATCTAATATTATTTTCTTAGTTTTTGGATTTCCCACTGCACATACTACGTATATATTGGGATATTTTTTTAGTATATCTAATCCGCCTAAAACTTCATATCCATTTATATAAGTATTGTGTTTCAGTTTATCGTCATCCACAAAACCAAGTAAATTCCAGGTATCTTTTTCTCTATTAATTTCTTCTACTAACCAGGCCACTTCTCTACCAAAGCCGCCTGCACCTATTATGATTAGATTCTTCATACAATCACCTTATTTTAAAGTTTTCTTCTTCACCATATATGCCATCTCGTTTTAATACTACTCTTATAGTTTTTAAAAGTATCTTTATATCAAACATAAAAGAATAATTATTTACATATTCCACATCATACTCTATTCTATTAGGCCACGATATGCTGTTTCGTCCATTTACCTGTGCCCAGCCAGTTACTCCTGGCTTCATTTTAAGTCTTTGTCTTTGAAAATCATTGTATTCTTTTACTTGATACTCTAATGTTGGTCTTGGCCCTATTATACTCATATCTCCCTTTAATATGTTTATAAGTTGCGGTAACTCATCTAAGCTAGTTTTTCTTAATAATTTACCTATTTTAGTTATTCTAGGATCATTTTCTTCTGTGTAGTAGCCTGATATTTCGTAGGCATTAGTCACCATAGTCCTAAACTTGTACACATTGAATAGTTTCTCGTTGAGACCTACCCTTTCTTGGATAAAGAATACAGGTCCCTTTGAATCTAATTTTATTAATACTCCTATTACTATTAATACTGGTGATAAAATTAATAGTATAATTAAAGACATTATTTTATCAAATAGATTTTTTATAAACATAATCTGTTTCCCCATTTTAGATTTTTAAATACTTCCATTTGTTTTTCTAATACGTGCTCTTCTGAAAAGTGATTAGTAACTCTTTTTCTAGCACTTTTGCCCATTTCTTTAGCTTTCTTCATATCTTTTAATATTATTTCTAATGAATTAGCTAACCCATCAATATCTCCAGGTGAATAGATTACTCCCGTATCCTTTGTTATTTCTTCTCTGCTTCCCCTTATATCTGTTCCTATTACAGGTAATTCCATTGACATGGCTTCTAATAGTGATACGGGCATTCCTTCTCTGTATGATGGTAATACAAATATATCCATTCCTTTTAGGATTTCTGGAATATCATCTCTGTAGCCAATAAATATTACACTTTCTTTTATATCATGATGTTTTATAAGTTTATCTATTTCTTCTCTAGTATTATTATCTCTTTCATTCAAATTATCTGGACCTACTATTAGTAATTTTGTATTTCCATATTCGTTTTGTATTTTACCATAGGCTTTCACCAAATCTAAAATACCTTTCTCTTTTACAATTCTTCCTATAAACCCTATTACTATATGCTTCTCTTTTATATTAAATTCCTCTCTAACATTAGAATCTATTTTATCAGGACTAAATTTTTCTATATTTATTCCCACGCCATTTATATTTTTTATTTTATCTTCGTGACAAAATTTTTCTTTAATTGCTAAATTATAATCCTCATTATTTACTGTAAAAATATAATCTGTAAAATATTTTATCATATATTTTTCTATATAATAAAATATTTTGCTATTTAAATATAATCCATGAGCCGTATATATTACCTTATCTACTTTAGCAATCTTTGCAGCTATTCTGCCTAACACAGATGCTATAGGTGTATGGGTATGTACTATGTTTATTTTTTCATTTTTAATTATTTTAAATATATTCCGTATAGTTTTTATATTTGACACAGGACTTATTTTCCTATCTATATTTATGTTGTATACTTTAAACCCTTCTTTTCTTATTAAACCACTGCTTCCCGTATCAGAACAAACACATATGACTTCATAATTATTTTCTTTAAGTTTTTTCATAAGAGGAAGAATAAACTTATATATGGTTTTATCTATAGCTGCTACTTGAAGAATTTTTGTCATTTAATCTCCCTCATTTACTTTTCAAAATTTTTCTTTTAATTCTTTCTTAGAACCTTCAATATTATTTTTAGTTTTCTCTGATAATTCCATAGGTTTAATAGATTTTTTTGAGAACTCATTAAATTGATTTTCTACTTCTATTACTTTTTTATAATATTCTCTACTTTCTTCTTTTCTATCTTTTTCATACATTAATTTGCCAGCTTCGTAATATACATCAGATTTTATTTCATAATTCTGTAATTTCAAGGGTTGTACTTCAACTAATCTATCTGCTATTTTTAATCCTTCTTCTAGGTATCCTGTTCTCAAATAAAAGGACATTGCATTTCTAAGTATATTCCTGTCATATGAACTTAATTCTACTGCTTTATCAAACTGATTTTTAGCTTCTTGCTTTTTCCCTGCTGCCATATAGAAGCGACCTAAATCAGATTTATATTTTGCCTCAAAAGGATCCGATTCTGTTGCTGCCACAAGATACTCTATTCCCTTTCCTAGATCTTGTCTTACAATAGCTGCAGCCCTTTCTCCATTAACACTAGCCCAGTATATGGATGTAGAACCTACTAAGGATATTAACATTACTGCTAGGACCAAATACTTCCATGATATTTTCTGATCTGTTAATTTATCATCTTCCACATATATACCTATCAATGCCCATAATACTAATGATAGAGCACTTAGAGACAAATCAAAATCTACTAAACTATGTATTATAAAAGTCATAATACTTATAAATATACTTATTTTCATAGAATCTAGTTTGTATTTTTTTATCTTAAATAAATCTTTAATCAGTAATAATATTATCATTGTAAAAGAACCGATTCCTATTAATCCCGTTTCTACAAACATTTGAACAAAGTAACTATGTGCTTCTGTAGTGTAATAATCAAAGGATTGATACATAGGATATAGTGTTTTCCATCCACCACCACCAGTTCCAAATAGGGGATAATCCTTGATTATTTTAGATGCGTCTTTATAGAATGTTATTCTGCCTTCCACATTTTTTTCCCTGTTTCCAACCATCAAAAATCTTTCCATTAATGGTTTTGGTGTGACCTTTATTATGGTCTTAGTTACTATGTTCACTTCCTGGTCTGTTCCTATTTTATCCAAGTCTACAACAAAGCTCGTTCCTATTATGGAAGAAATTAATATTATGATTCCTATACATATGTAAATAGTCTTTTTCTTTATTCTAGAAAATCTAAACCTCATCTTGTAGTTTAGATAAGTCACTAATATTGTGACTACTAACATAGTTCCATATATGGACCATGATATAGCCCCATTATTATTCTTTAAACTCTTATGAAATAAAAGGGCAAAACCAGTTCCTACCAAAGCATAGGATATATTATATAAAAGTATTTTTATACTATTATTGTCTATAATCACATATAATAACATAAGTGGAATCACCATTAAAAACATAGCTCTTGAATAGGTCAATACAAATGCAAAGAAAAAAGTAGTACATAATATTCCATATAAACATTTGTGTTTTAAATTATATCTATCTGATGCATAGTATACTCCAATAAAGAATAATACGCACATATAAGATGCCAATGCATTAGTATACTGTAGTGTAGAGTTTAAACGTCCCCATGTGTATGCCCCATTATAACTCCATGTACCTATGGCACATCCTATACCTACTAAAGCAACTCCAAAACCACTTATAAGTATGATATTCAATAGTACATGTTTAATTTTTCTATCTTTGTTAGCATAATATCTAACAACATAATATATAACAAAATAAGCTGAATACCTTAATGCCTCTCCAATGGCAAGTCTTATATTTACTCCATAGGTTATAGATATTAAGTACATTAACCATAATCCTAAAACGAACATATCACTTAATGATTTTATTATTTTATTATTTTTTTTAGTTAATATCCATATTAATCCAACTACAATTATGGCCATACTAGTAGGGATAAACTCTTTTTCAAAAAATAGCCCTCTTAAATATGGTGGATATAATATGAGTACACTTATGCAAAATAGTAGAAATTTATCTATCCCAGTGATTTTCTTTACTCCCAAAGTATTTTCCACAGGTTCTCCCCCTATTTAACTAGTTCTTTTTCACTTTCTTTCCAATACTCCATAAAAAACGCTACAAATACTCCTATCATTAACCCTAATACAATAGCTATAGCCACATTCAATTTCTTATTTGGCCCCGCTGGTTCCATGGGTATTACTGCATCTGATACTATGCTAATGGCCGCATCTCCTATTGCAGAGGTTTTAGCTATGCGAATTTCTTCATATTTTTTCAAGAAAGAATCGTACGTATTTTGAGCAAATTTAACCTTTTCGTTTATTATTCTCTCTTCATGTTGTCTTTCTGCCAATTTTATTTGTAAGCTTTCTAATTCCCTTTGAGTTTTTCCTATCTTTTCCTTAACATTAACTTTCTCTGCTTTTACAGTAGCCAAATATGTTTCTAAATTGTTTATGCTATTTTTCATAGACATATAGTTACTATTTAATATTTCCTCAGTTACATTTACTTCATATAATTCTTTACTACCTTGTCCTAAACTATCTTTAATAGTATTAAACATTTCAGTGTTATCAGCTAAAGATTTTTTTAATTCTATCTTTTCTGGTGTACTGTTTAATATTTCCTTTGATTTACTTAGCTTTGCCAATGCCTTCTTTTCTTCCACTTCCACATCTATCAATTTAGCCTTATATTTAGTTATAATGTCTAATTTTGAATTTACTTCCTTAGATAATTCTTGAGTTCCCTCTGGTTTTTGTAGGAATTTTTTGTATTCAACCAGTGTATCATTTAACTTAGATTTTTCTTGTTCTAATTGTTCTTTTACATATCCTTCTGATTTAGTTGCTTGCTTTTTTGCATTGTTAGATACAAATTTAGTGAACTCTTCTCCTATGGAATTGGCAATCTTAGCTGCCATTTCAGGATCTGAGTATTCTATAGTAATAGTTATAAGATTTGTGTCTTTTACATTGTCCAAAGAAATCATATTTTGCAAACTTCTTCTATTAATATTTAATTTATCCAATTCTAATTTTTTGATTACTTCATCTATTATGTGTGGATTATTAACCTGTTCCTTATATGTTTGAACATTCATTTGAGGATATTGGTTTATTGTGTCTAATATACCATCTACCCCACTAGTGTCTTTATTCATCACCTTGTTTATATCTGATGTCATCAATATGGTTTTAGCTTCATATACTGGATCTAGTACAAATAAACTAACTACTACTGCACAGATGATAAAAAAGGCTGTTATTCCTGATATTATTTTTTTTCTTTTTAATAGTATTTCTATGAGTTCTCTTAGGCTTATTTCTTCCATTTGTTAACCTCCATTAACTTTGTTAGCTGTTACGATAGTTATATCTTGATTATATATTGTCAAGCTTTTTTACCGCTATCCGCTGACTGCCTACTGCTAACTTTATAGTTTTTACTTATTATCTACCACTGCAAACTTAATAGTAGCCTTACAAGCAACTTCATCTCCTACATAAGCCACGGCTTCACCTTTTCCCATGCCGCGTCTCATGCTAACCATTTCCACTTCTAGTCTTAGAGTATCTCCAGGCACTACCTGTCTTCTAAACTTAGCTCCTTCAATTCCTGTAAACATGGCTAATTTTCCTTTATTTTCTTCCATGCTAAGTACAGATACAGCTCCTACCTGTGCTAGGGCCTCTACAATAAGTACTCCTGGCATGATAGGATTTCCTGGAAAGTGACCTTGAAAAAAAGGTTCATTTATAGTAACATTTTTAATTCCTACTGCTCTTTTTCCTATTTCCATTTCAGTTATTTTGTCTATTAATAAAAATGGATATCTATGGGGAATTATTTCTTGTATTTCTACATTGTTTAACACGTTGTTCATCTCCTTTTTATACTTAGCATTTTAATTCTACCCTACTAGGATAATTTTTTCAACCATTCGACAGTATGTTACACATTTTTCATACGTTTTTCCATATTTATCTAACTATCTTTCTAAAAAGGAAGAATCAATAACTATAAGTTATTGATTCCTTTATTCTTTATTAATTGTTTATACATTTGGCTAGCTAAACCTAATCCTCTGCCCCTTGCCATATTAGATGCAATCTTTTCATCTAGCATATCCTCAAAGATTTCTCTACCATGGCTTTTTTCCGTCAAATCTGAATCTCCTATGGTGTTTTTCATGTTTTTGAGCATCATATTTACAAAATACTCTTCAAATTGATTACAAGCTTCTTTTAGGTCTTTGTTTTTTTGATTTGCATTGTTTAGTTGCGGTTGAGGAGTTTTTGTTATTTTCATATGTATATACCTCCATTTTGTTAGCTGTTAGCTGTTAGCTGTTAGCTGTTAGCTGTTAGCTGTTACAATTTTGTTTTTTCAATCATAAATTTTCAAGTTTTCTCAATGATTTTATTAAATTATTTAGCATCCTTAATATTTTAATTATTTCATTATTGTAGTACGTATATTTATCATTGTTTATATAACCTAAGTCTCTACCTAATAATATTAAATATTCCACTTCTGTAGCAGAACCTTTTGCAATTCTTATAAAATTTATAAACTCTTTGTTATTTGATCTACCTTGCCCTTCTGCTATATTATTAGGAATTGACACTGCTGCTCTTCTTAATTGACTGGTATAGCCATATCTTTCTTCTTTAGGAAATACAACACTCTCTTTGTATAAATTTAACACAAGTTTATGAGCTACATTCCATACTATTAATTCCTTGTAATTACTCACAATACCACTCCTACTTGCTATTCATAATAAGAGTATTATTTCCATTAGAAGAATTTATATATACATATATTTAACCGCCGTCTGCTAACCGCCTACCGCTAACTACTTTATCTTCTCAAATTATTTGCTTGTTCTAACATTTGGTCTGCCGTTTGTATGGATTTTGAGTTTATTTCGTAGGCACGTTGGGCCATAATCATTTTTACCATTTCTTCTACTATTTGAACGTTAGATGTCTCTATGAATCCTTGTTTTATATTGCCACCTTCACCTTCTTCTGCTTCCACTGGCTCTCCTGATACGGCGCTTATTCCATATAGGTTGGACCCTTTAGCTTCAAGTCCTTGTCTATTAGCAAAGGTAACTATCTTTAATAGACCTAATTCTTCTGCATCATCTTCACCTTTTCTTTTTACAGATATTGTTCCTGATCCTGATACATTGATACTTTCAAAATCTTCTCCAAGTTCTATATCACCACCATCACTTTGAACAAAATATCCATCAGAAGTGACTAATCTTGCTTCTCCATCTGTTACACTTATCTTAAAACTACCATCCCTTGTATAAAATAAATTATCATTAGCATCCCTTACTTCAAAAAAACCATCACCATCTATGGCCACATCTAACTCATTGTTCGTTTGTTCTAAGTTTCCCTTAGCAAAACTTCTAGCAGTGGCTATAGGCATTACACCATGACCCACTTCTAAATTAACTGGCTTTCCACCACTTTCGTCCGCATTACTCTTAGATAGTTTTTCATAGAATAAATCCTTAAATTCAGTTCTTTGTTTTTTATATCCTGTAGTTCCTACATTGGCCAAGTTATTAGATATGGTATCTATATTAAGCTGTTGTGCTTTCATTCCCGATGCTGCTGTCCAAAGTGAACGCATGAAAAATTCCTCCTTTTTTTGTTAGCTGTTAGCTGTTAGCTGTTAGCTGTTAGCTGTTAGCTGTTAGCTGTTAGCTGTTAGCTGTTAGCTGTTAGCTGTTAGCTGTTACGATTTTGATCTTTTTGTTATGGGTTGTCAAGTTGTTTTTTTTTACTGCTATCCGCCAACCGCCTACTGCTAACTATTTTACACCTTTCCTACTTCATTTACTGTTTTGCCTAATGTATCATCATAGGCCTTTACTATTTTTTGATTAGTTTCATAATTTCTGTACAAACTAATCATTTTAGACATTTCCTTAATAGGATTTACGTTAGATCCTTCTAGGAATCCTTGTAGAACTTTCCCATTAAATGATTTTTCTATAGGTTCTACTCTATCTTCCATCTTGTACATACTATACCCTAATTTTCTTAAATCCTTTTTATTTTCAATATCTACAATCTTTAAAGTATCCCAATACTCATTATCTAAAAGTATTTCTCCCTTTTCGTTTACACCTATTTTTTCCGCATCTATCTGAATTATGCCATATTCTCCCAATACATGGTATCCATCTTGAGTCACTAATTCCTTATTATCATTCAACTTAAAACTTCCGTCCCTCGTATACCTTATGCCTTCTGGAGTTTGTATTTGAAAAAATCCATCTCCTTCTATGGCCATATCTAAATCACTTTCTGTATTTTGCATGTTCCCTTGTAAAAAATTAGTTGCTATTTTATTTATCTTAACCCCTGAGTTTAACGTCCCTATAACTCCAGGTGGTGTAGGTATTACCAAATTATCAACTGGATTTCCATCCACTATTACTTGTCCATTTTCTCTTATTTCAAAGGATCCTTGGCCTACAAATACAGGACCCTTACTTCCTAATATTAAATGACCTCCATTAGTGTTTATACTTCCACTTGAGTTCATATCAAAGGTACTTAAATATCCATCTTCGTTAACAGTAAGCTTTAAAGTTCTTTCGTGACTAGTCATATTATCATATTTTGTTCTAAAATATCCACTATCTGTTTTTAGTTCATATCCATTTCCAACTTTTTTTACTTCTATTCCCTTACTTGGACTTTCAAGGGCTTCCCTAGGATCCACCTGCTTACTTATTAAAACTTCTGGAAAACTTTCCGTTATAACCAAATCCTTCTTATAACCTGCCGTATTCATATTAGCTATATTATTAGTTATTACATCTAACTTTTTTGTATTCACACTCATTCCCGTTGTAGCTGCATACAGTCCTCTTAACATGTTCAACCTCCGTAAGTATGGTGACAGGTTACTGGTGACAGGTCACTGGTAACTGCTATCTCTCCACCGTATATCTCTCTAACTCATTATATCGACAAAAAAAACAAAAACTTTAGAAAAACTTTTACTCCATAATCTGTCACCTGCTTCCATCATAAACTTATCCTTCCAAAGTTTTAACCATACAGTAACTTGCCTATAAGGGAAACGATTGAAAATCTTTGGAACCCTGGAACGTCACAACATCCTATGCTACTCCAACATGACACATGAACCTATATACAAAGATTCACACTTTCGCTTGTGACAAGGACTTGGGTGGAAAAGATTTTCAATGGTTTCCTGAAATAGGCCCACATAAAGCAAGTTTATACACCAGAAATCTATATAATAAAAACAAAAGACAGCTACCTAAGTACCTGCCTCCATATCTATCTATTTTTTCTAAAACTCCTAGAACTCATCATACTCTTTTCTAACACATGGAAAGACTCTAATGCTATACCCGTACCCTTAGCTACACATGTTACTGCATCTTCTGCTATATAGGTTGGTATTCCCGTTCTCTCTTCTATAAGCCTATTTAAACCATCTAGTAATGAACCTCCACCTGTCATTACAATTCCCCTATCACTAATATCAGCTGCCAGCTCCGGTGGAGTTCTTTCTAGTACCGCATGGACTGCCTCTGCTATTAAAATCACTGGTTCTTCTAGGGCTTCTAGCATTTCTTCCGAGTTAGTAGCTATGGTCTTTGGTAGACCAGAAATAAGATCACGTCCCCTACACTCCATTTTCGATAATTGTTTTTTGGGATATGCACAACCTATTTCTTTTTTTAGGGCTTCTGCTGTCCTTTCTCCAATTAGTAAATTGTGCTTCTTTCTCATATATTTAACTATATGTTCATCAAAAGTATCTCCAGCTACTTTTATGGATTTGCTAGCAACTACTCCTCCTAAAGAAATCACTGCAATATCTGCCGTACCTCCGCCAATATCCACTACCATGTTTCCATCGGGCTTCGTTATATCTATTCCAGCACCAATGGCTGCTGCAATTGGTTCTTCTATTATGTGGGCAATTCCTCCACCTGCTTCTGTTGTCGCTTCAATGGCTGCTCTTTTTTCCACCTCTGTTACACCACTAGGAACACATACTATTATCTTTGGTTTAAAAAATCTTCTTTTACCACAAGTTTTTTGAATAAAGTATCTAAGCATTCTTTCCGTTACTTCATAGTCTGATATGACACCATCTCTAAGGGGCCTTGTAGCCACAATATTGCCTGGTGTTCTACCTAACATTCTTCTAGCTTCTTCACCAACTGCCAATAGTTGATTTGTATTTTTATCTATAGCTACTACTGATGGTTCTTGTAAAACTATTCCTTTTCCCTTTATAAAAACTAATACACTGGCTGTTCCTAAATCTATACCCACTTCCATACCTAATCCAAACATAATATACTCCTTTCCTTATAATCGTATATAATCATAAAATCCTACAATTCTACATTTATCTATATATTTTTACAATTAAATTTTTTTCTACCATCCTATCTATTCTATATAACCTTTATAAATCCTTTATTTAATTTAGCATTTTTACTTTTTTGTAAACTTATTGTGTCTATTCTCTAGTTTTTAGTCAATATATTTTCATATTTAGTAATTCATAACCTATTATTAACCCTTATAAACTAGGGAATAGATATCCTTTTGTACCTTTAATTTTAAGTTCTACTACCATATAGTTCTGCATATGATTTATCAAGGGATGTATCAAAAGGGGGGTAATTTCAATTGAAAGATTATATAGAAGAAAGAGCAATAGAAATAGCTAAATATATTATAAATGAAAAAGCAACAGTTAGGCAAACTGCAAGAGTATTTGGTGTAAGCAAAAGTACAGTTCATAAGGATGTTACAGAACGTCTTCCTAAGATAAACCCTCGTGTTGCAAATCAAGTTAAGATAATACTTGATAAAAATAAAGCCGAAAGACATATTAGAGGTGGTAAAGCGACTCGAATGAAATACAGAAGCTCATAATATATACAGATAGACACTATGAAATTTTTGATTATCCAGAGAATAAATTTTTCTCTACTCATAGTTAATAGAAACCCTTAGTTAAGAGTTTAGAGTTTAGCGTTAAGATATTTTATAACTACAACCTTAACCCTGATCTCGTAACATTGTACACATATTATTATAAGATGAGAAAAAACAGGGTGAGCGCCCTGTTTTTTTATTATTTATTTCATGAATTTTTCTGGGTCTACATTTTTTCCATCTAATAGTACTTCAAAATGTAAATGGGGCTTTTCACTTATTTCGAATAAAGCAGTTTTCCCCACTCCACTTATGGTTTGACCTTGTTCTACCACATCTCCCACACTTACCATTTCTGTGGTGCTTAAATTTGCATATTTAGTAATCAATCCATTTGCATGGGCTATGGATATGGTAATTCCTAGTCTTGAATCTGTTATTACTTCTATTATTTCTCCATCAAGAACAGAAACTACAGGAGTATTTAATTCTGCTTCTATGTCAATTCCCTTATGGGTAGTGTATTGATCTAATGTCTTTGAATATGTAAGTGTATCCTCTGCATAGTTCATACCCACAGTTCCCTCTAAGGGTTTTATCATATTCATATTAGCCAAAGTAGATGAAGGAACTGCCTCTGTCTCATCTATTTTTAATACGGGAACTTCTTCATCTTTTTTAATGGTCCTAGTTTTTCTTGACACTAATGTTTTTGTTGGATCTTTAGTTTTATGAACTTTCTTTGGAACTTGACGTTGTTCTTTCATCTCAGCCCTTAATTCTTCCATTTGGTCTTCTATAAAGATTATAGGTTCGTCTATATCTTCTCCATTCTGTGCCACATTTCCATTATTAAAGTAATCTTCCCCTATTTTGTCATCTTCTACCTTATTTTTATTAACCCATACAGCACTTGTGGCTAATATGAAAACACCTAAAAATAAGGCAATATAGAAGGATTTCTTCTCTAATAATTTATAAATACTGTTTTTGTTTTTCATAAAAACACCTCCATTATGTAGTTTTGCCAGAGTGGACAAATTAATACATGGAGATGCTAATTTTTTTCATATCTATTTCATTTTCATTATGTCTACACCTATATAATAATGCTTTAATATTTCATCATACTTATATCCTTCCTTGGCCATACCATTGGCTCCCCATTGACTCATGCCAACTCCATGTCCGTATCCTACCGTATTAAATATTATATCTCCTCCACCATATCTTATACTAAAATTAGCAGATCTCAAACCTAGGACACTTCTCACATCTCTACCTCTTAATACTTTATTCCCTATTTTTATCTTTAATATTCTTCCGCCTTCACTTCTTTGGAGAATTTTTATCTGTGATTTAATATTTGTTGAATTCAAAGTAATATCCCTATATTTCTTTTTCATTTTAGATACAAATTCACTAGGTCTTAGAACATATTCGTCAGTATAATGGGGAGCTTCATTTTCATAGGGACTTTCTACACTTCTTAAATAGGGGACTGCACTAGTAAATACATCTTCTGAGTTCTCTGTTTTACCACCGCTAGTAGAATGGAATAGGGGTTGAGATATGGGTTTTTCTTCATAAGTCATTATGAGACCTTTTGTTTTTTCTACAGCCTCTTTAATTCTAGGATAATAATCCCTCATCCAATCTTTTGGTTTTATATGCCTAAGCTCAGATTCATCCCTATATACTTGACAATGGACGTCATCACAAAGTTCACTACCCTTATGTCCTGGGTTTCCCTTTCCCCCATAGGCTTTAACTCGGGATACAGCATAGCTTCTAGCAGCAATAGCTTGAGCCTTTAAGGCCTCCATTTCAAAGCTAGCTGGCATTTCTGATGATACTACGCCCTTTAGATATTCTTCTATTTCTATTTTTTCTATCTTATCTTTTTTAGTTCTGTACACGTATACATATTCTATATCCTCTTTAATAATCTTTTCTTTTTTTATAGTATTTTCTCCTATGTCGCAACTTTGTATTAGTATGGCTGGAATTATGATTATTACAATAAAAATCCATATGGTTAATCCTATTATTTTTTTCATAAGTACCTCCTTTTAGATTAGATATTCCTTATAGATTTCGTAACTCTAAGATTTATTTATACAGTAACTTGCCTATAAGGGAAACTATTGAAAATTTTTGAAACCCTGGAACGTCACAACATTCTATGCTACCTAAACATGACTCATGAACCTATCTACGAAGATTCACGCTTTCGCTTGTGACAAGGACTTGGGTGGAAAAATTTTCAATATATTTTCCTGAAATAGGCACACATAAAGCAAGTTTATGAATACGAAATCTACAGCTGACGCCACCTATCTTATAATCCTTATTCAACAAAGGGGGTTTTTATGACAAAAAAAAGATGATCAATATCCATCAACCATCCTATTTAACGACACCATACCATATAAAGTTTCTATATTTCCCAGGAAATCCTCATATTATTCAATTCTTTCAATATTAGCACCTAAACTTCGTAGTTTTTCTTCAATTTTTACATATCCACGATCCACATGGTAAATGTCATCTATAATAGTTTCTCCATCTGCCACCATTCCTGCCAATATTAAAGCTGCTCCGGCCCTTAAATCCGTAGCCTTAACTTGGGCTCCATCTAGTTTTTTTACACCTTCAATAACGGCACTTCTTCCTTCTATTTTTATGTTAGCACCCATTCTCTTTAATTCCCCCACATGCATAAACCTATTTTCAAATACAGTTTCTATTACTACACTAGTTCCCTTTGCCCTAGTTAATATGGACATAAATTGGGATTGCATGTCCGTAGGAAATCCCGGATATGGTAAGGTTTTAACGTCTGTTGGAATTATGTCCTTACTAGATATAACCCTTATGGAATCTCCCTTTTCTTCTATTATAATTCCACATTCCCTCAGTTTTGCTATCATAGGTTTTAAATGACCTGGAACCACATTACATATTTCCACATCACCACTACAAATAGCTGTAGCAGCCATGAAAGTTCCTGCCTCTATCCTATCTGGAATAATAGTATGATTGCAATGACCTAGTTCTTCAACTCCCTGAATTTTTATAGTATCTGTTCCTGCTCCCCTTATGTTTGCACCTAAACCATTTAAAAAATTAGCCAAATCTACAATTTCAGGTTCTTCTGCCACATTTTCTATGATAGTAGTTCCCTCAGCTAAGGTGGCAGCCATCATTATATTCTCTGTAGCCCCCACACTAGGAAAATCTAAATATATGGTAGTTCCAATTAATTTTTCGGCACTGGCCTCTATATACCCATGATCCACCTTTATCTGAGCACCTAAAGCTTCAAAACCCTTTAGGTGAAGATCTATAGGCCTAGATCCAATGGCACAACCTCCTGGTAATGATATTTTAGCTCTACCACATTTAGCCAAAAGAGGACCCATAACTAAAAATGAAGCTCTCATTTTTCTAATCAAATCATAGGGTGCCTCGCATACATTTACATTTTGTCCATTAATTTTTATAACCTCTGTTTTTTCTTCATAAGACACACTAGCACCTAAGGCCTTTAGCAATTCCTGCATAACTACTACGTCTTTTAAATTTGGAATTTCTTCAAGTAAACATTCATCATTAGATAATATACTAGCTGCCAATATGGGGAGTACTGAATTTTTAGCTCCACTAATTTTAACTCTTCCCTTTAATTCATCTGTTTTCCTTACTAGAAACTTTCCCACATATGCGTCCTCCTTTGTTGTTAGGTGTTAATAGTTAGTCGTTGGTCGTTAATAGTTAGATGCTTGTGGTTTTAACCACTAACGACAGACGACTAACGTCTAACCAAATAGTTAGAATAAATGTGATTTTCATCTCCCAAACCTATAACAACCAACAATACTATTAATATCCTATTGTAATCAATGGATATCCCATTATTACGTAAGTTTTTCCATCATAATTATTATATCTCATGGCAATATTTATATTTACCTTTTTTCCACCATATTGTATCCATTTTTTAAAGTTTTTAGTATATCCTGTTATGCTAACTATATTTTTATCTTCATACTCTTCTTCTACCCTTATTTTATATGTATCTATTAAATTCTTCACCACATCCCTTTTTTCCTCTTTAGTCATTTTCTTATTATAGGTTCCTATGAATGAAGTATAATAATTTATTTCCCCATATTCTTTTAAGCCCTCACTGATTTTCTCTTTAATCTTTTCCATAGATTCCTTTTTCTCAGAAGTATAATCTATTACTATATTAGTTTCTTTTATGTCTTCTCCCTTGTTACTCTGTATTATTAAAGACATATTATAATCCCCTTTATGATAAAAACCATTTATCTGTACAATATTCTCATCTGAATTATTTTCTATCTTAATTTCTTCCATATTTAATCTTCTGCTAATATCTTTTAACATACTAATGGCCTTCTCTTCGTCTACGGAACCATCCATGTTTATATGTCCATTAACATTCATCTCTTTAAAATGTCCTTTAAAATTTTCCATCATATGGTCCATTCCCATATTTTGTGCGCTAGATACAAATCCAATTCCTAAAATAATTATTAATATAATTCCAATACCTTTTATACCCCTCATCTTTTAAACCTCCTCTGATAATTATCTTTAATATAAATTTTTTATGACACAAAAAATGCAGATGCCTAATATAATCATCTGCTACAATTAATCTGCTATCATGTGCTTTTTTTAAGGAAAGAAAATGCAGCTAACAAACATGTTAAAGGGGGACGAAAACATATTTGTGCTCCACCATCTTCCCTACTATTAAAGATTATTGACCAGAGAGGTTTTTTTTATACATTTTTCT
Organism: Anaeromicrobium sp.; assembly: GCF_025210435.1. Classification (GTDB taxonomy): domain Bacteria; phylum Bacillota; class Clostridia; order Peptostreptococcales; family Thermotaleaceae; genus Anaeromicrobium. The sequence continues at coordinate 692 of NZ_JAOART010000056.1, read as the reverse complement.
TTTTCCTTACATCATAATTCCATTGTTCTTTAATTGGCACACTCCACATTTTTCACCAGTTAATTTATCAAAGAAATTTATCTCCTTAAATTCATTAACAAAATAGGGGGCTTCTTTTTTTAATTCTTCCATATGTTCTTCACATAAATACTTACTCTTACTTTTTTTAAACTTCTCAGGTAAATGGGGCATAGTATCCATTAATACCTTACGAACTTCTACAGCTTCTTTACTGGCTAGGGTTAAAGCTATAGGCCCCCTAGTATCATCTTTTTCAATCTCCTTATATGTAATATTAGCCAATTTAGCCATATCCATTATTTTATCCCTAGTCATCTCTGGTATATCATTCCTTATAACTAACTTATCTATCCTTTCATCATTGACTTTCTCCTTCAATATAACCAATGCTTCCTTTTTCATTATTTGCTCATCTAAAAGGGCAAAGACTATCCTCTCCCTATAATCCCCTAACCAGAGCTTTTTCTCTTCCCCTTTTATCTCAAAACCACCAGCAAGTCCCATTGTTGTATATTTTTCCAATTCACTTTCAAATTGCATGCATATCACATCCTTCGTTATTCGTTAGCTGTTAGCTGTTAGCTGTTAGCTGTTAGCTGTTAGCTGTTAGCTGTTAGCTGTTAGCTGTTAGCTGTTAGCTGTTAGCTGTTTCGATTGTGGCATTTTAACTA
>NZ_JAOART010000055.1 GCF_025210435.1 Anaeromicrobium sp. | reverse complement strand
CTGAGAAAATACTATAAGAACAGCTATTTGCCAGAGAACTTTGATAAAAGATAGTAGTTGAAAAATATGGTATAAATTTAACAGGATAAGTATGCAGCCAATCACTGGAATAATAATCCATTATAAGAATATTATTCAATTATATGACTACATACTAGTTTGGAAATATATGTTGTACGAAATATGAGTTGTAAATGAGAAATCTACAAATATTATATATTTACTTTTAAAAAACTATACAAATAAAAGGGTGTGGATTTTTTCCACACCCTTACAATTCTATCACGTCCGAATAGTTATTATCTAATTAAGTATAACCTATCCAAATATCAATTTAGAATTTATCTACGTGTTGTTTCGGATCATAACAGGAAAATTTAACAATACTTCTAAAGTATTAATCTTCTTACTTCTTAACAATTCCCGCTCATGCACAAAGGGTTACTAAACGCCTTTTTAAGTTCTTCTATCATACATGGTTTATGTGAAATTAGTCTTAATTCTTGATCAATTTCTATTACTACATCTCCCATACAAGGACACCAGTTTTTATTATATTTTTTAGTTTCTACATTTAATTTTTCTAAGATACTGTTCCTCTTATCAAGTCTATCGCTTGTACATTCATCTGTAACCTGGGTACAAAAAATATTTATATCTTTATCCTTTAAATATTTTATAGTATCCTTATCAGGATGATTATATAATTTATTGTTTGCTGTAGAAATTATTGCATAACTTGGATCTGTTAAATCAATTATTTCCTTTGTATCTATAGAATTAACTTTCTTGTTAAAATAATCACCATGGTGAGGCATTTTTAAAACATCACATTTAATCAACTCTTTATCTTCAATATAACTTTTAAGAAAATTCCATCCTTCCCCTTCCAAATCGCCTGGTAATATTACTTTAATTCCATTATATTCAATTTTCAACACGGTAGATGTATTATTTATATTTTTACCAATAACACTATTTGAAGCAAGAGTATTAGGATATATTATTCTAATTTTAACTCCGTCAACATCATCCATATATAAGTTTTTATATTCATTATTATCAAACTTCTTAGAAATACACCCTATCCCTAATTTAAGATGATTTTGAAATAACTTTGTTGTAAATAACGCATAATTCGTTTGCTCGTCTTCTGTTCTCAAAACCTTGTCCTTCTCCCAACAAATATTTTTCACTTCTATCCCTTCGCTTACCAACGACTCTACTAATGAATTTATTCCTGAGTAGTGATCTGTATGAAAGTGAGTTATAAATATATAGTCAATCACATCTACATTATTGTTTTTAATATAGTTTTTAGTTTTAATTGAATTTGGTGTATCAACAACAATTGCTCTGTTTATTCCTTTTTTATCAGTTATTGTTATAACAATAGAGTCGCCATGTCCAACATCTAAAAATGCAATCCTTAAAGGAGATACTTTTTCCATATTAAGCACCTCCTTCTAAGGATACACAATTACTGTAATTGGTCATATTATAATCGTTAAAATTACTATAAAGTAAATCATCAAATTCTGAATTGTTAAGATAAGTAAAATCAAGAGGCTTTACATTTTTTAAACAAACATTTTCTTCGTAGAAATCATCTTCTTTTAATTTACCTACGAATTTAATATCTTTATTTAATAACCATCCTGGTATTTCGTTATCAATCTTAATATATTTATATTCTTCACATTCAACAAATTTTACCTTTATATAGTTATTAACTAAATCCACATCAATAGTTTTTCCTGTAACCTCCATTGTATCCATAGTATCTTCCCTAATATACACATCTCTTACATTGTTTTCACCAGTAAATTTAGAATAGTAATCATTGACTAATTCAATATCACTATCAGTCAAATTAAAAGCACTATAAAATAATTCATCAATTCTTCTTAGACTAGACTCATTATCTTGTTCTTTTTCTATTTTCCTAACTAGTTGCTCTATTTCACATCTTTGTGTTTCTGCTAAATTAGGCACTGGTACATTTAAAAAATTATCACTTTTTATATTCAATGCCCTGTTCTTGTTTCCTAAATATAAGTTTATAATTTTTGAGTTCATTAATGCTACTATTATTTCTAAAGAAATTCTATTATCTTTAGGAACAAAGCACCAAAATGAATGACTTGGATATATACCTTCTCTATCTATTGCTGCTTTAGTCCTCCAAAACGTACCAGGCGTTGAATTCATATGAAAAATAACTTTGACTCCTTCAAGTAAATTCCTTTTTCTTTCTCTGAGCCTTAACCCTTTAAACTCTCTATTAATAATATTATGAGGATCATATTTTAAATATTTAGATTGTTCTTGTTTTAACCATTCAATCTTATATTTATCAAATCCTAATCTAGCATTTCTTAAAAATTTTGAATATCCTTCTTTATAACCATCCGATACTAGAGGATAATCGTATTTAAAGGGTATTTGAATGCCTTGAGTATAGTCCACAAAATCACATATTTTTTTATTACTCTCTATTTTTCTAATTATAGTATCTACAGGTGAAAAAATTATTTTATAATTTTTATTACTGATTAAATCTTTCTGTGAACTATAAACAAAATCAAAATCAAATATTCCCTGACTTTTAAATTTAGTAATTGAACTTAAATTTTTATTTACTATTCTAATCTTAATTGGTGTGTCTATTAAACTTCCTTTTTTTACTTTTCTACCGATAATAACCACCGTTGCACAGTTATTAGTATCAAATATCCCCTTTGGTAAACTCCAAATTTCATATATATCAATGTTAGTAAGTAGTTTTAATCTTGTATCTCTTCCACTATTATTTTCAAGAAAACCTTCAGGCATAACTATACCAATTATTCCATCATCAGATAAAAGATCAATATACTTATCTAAAAAACCCGTTGCCTTCTCTAATTGCTTACCACTTCTTTTTTCCTGATATGGAGGATTTGCAATTATTATATTTGGAGTAACTTTCATATTATTAATTACAGTAAAATCACTATTTTTTATTTTCCATCCATTACCGTAAGGTATGCTTATTAATAGCATCTCTAATCTAGCAACTTCACATGCAAACCTATCAATATCAATTCCCAAAATCATATCAGTTAAATATTTATGTTTTAATTCATCTTTCATTTTCTTAGGTAATAATTCTATTAACCTTTTATATGTACCTATTAGCATACTTCCCGAGCCACAACTACCATCTAATACAAATCTCTCTTTATAATTTATAAATTCGATAGGCATTGTTTTTAGCATATTATTCACAATTGATGTTGGTGTATAATATATGCCTAACTCCCTTTTCATTTTTTTATTCTTTGCCTCATTACTTTCAAACAGTGTATTCTCATAAAAACTACCTAAAATTCTATTGTCTATACTTCTATAAGATACACTTTGCTTAAAACTATTATATATGATATCTATTAATTCAATACCATACTTATATAAATTTTCCTTATTAAAATAATCACTATACTGATTTGATAACCTATTTATAATTTCATGAATATCATCATATCTTTTACCTAACAACAATTTATCATTAAGAATTTTTGCTGCAATTATGTGCATTGTTATACTAGTTAAATCCATAACCTGCTCTTCATTATCTATATTTATCTTTTTTCTAGCATTATATATAGCATTTTTAAATTCTTCACCTAACAACTTGCAATTAATTTTAGATGCAAATTTAAAAAGATTACCTGCATTAAAAAAAGTCATCTGTTCATAGTCTTGTTTAGATGATACAATTTTATCAGAATTAAATTTCACCCTATTTTGAGCAAAATATTCTCCTAATTCATCATACTGCAGTTCCCATATATTATCTGATTTCTTTTCCACATCTATCTTCCATATATTTACTCCACTTTTCTTAGGAACTATAAGTATAGGTGCCGCACTGTATTTTGTATCATCAACTGCTTGATTTTCTTCCTGCTCGTTACTGCAAAATTTTACTGCTATACACGAAGTTGATGTATCTTGAACCTTGTCGTGGCCAAAAGCAACAAAATCAAAATAAATAACTTTGTCTTGTACTGTAACAGGATAATTGTCTATAATTTTTTCATTATTGTATCCAACTTCATTCAAACAATCTTTTATTTGATTTAAATATTGTATATTACTGGCCATTTCATCACCTCCTGTAATTAGAATCATTTCCCTATATATAATATATTAAACCATTTGTCAAGTCTTTACTAGTATTTTTTATGATTTCCTTTATTTTCACAACGTATTGTTAATTTATTTATTATCCTTTTGTACATATATTATGTATAACAAGTATTATAATCTTGCTCATCATTTACTTATTGTGGAGACTATAGCTGTTTATATTTCATATTAACTTACACTACAATTTGTGCTATTATTCCATCTTTATCGCAATATAAGGCACGTTAACAAAATAAATAAGTCATTTTACAAAATAGGAATTACCAATTGTTAATGACTTAAAATATATAGCTAAATATGTCTACATTATCATTATTCAAATCTAAAATTCCAAAAGGTGTTACATAGGTTGATGAAAAATCATGGTCAGCTGCTTTTACCTCATTTCTGCTCTTTCCACACCCTTTTAATTTTATACTGTATGCTCCTTATCATCACTTGCAAAGACCATATAGGCATCCTTAGTTAATATTAATGCAAATAATAGTAATAGTACCAGTACTATTACTATTACAGCATTTTCACTGGCTACATTTTGCTTAATAAGTAATATTAGTGCAAATACAGTTACTGCTAACATGAATATCATAGGAATTATGAACATTTTATAGTTCTTTCCACTTTTCTTTAACCATACGGCAACAGCTATTAAAGCCAGTACAGCTAGTAATTGATTCGCTGATCCAACTAATGAAAGGAATCCAGATATGGCTCCACAGGCCACAGTTACAAATAGCATAGGGAATAATAATTTTCCTCCCACATTAAAAGATGTAACTGCTGGTAATTGTATAGTTGGTCTATATATTACTATACCTAAAACGGCACCTATAAGCATGGTATATAATAAGAATGAGTTCAAATAATCTCTTGGTTGTAACAATATCCAAACGGGAGTTACAGATGCAGTAAATATATATCCTAATAATATGTATATCCATACTTGTTTAGATAAAACTAATGGAAACTTTACTCCAATTACTATACATCCAAATAAAAGTACTACACCAATTACACTAGAAATACCAAGGGGCATTCCCCTTCTATATACAAAGAAACCGAATAATATGGCAAGGATTATAAACATTACTGATGATGAAGCTGCTACTGGTACACTTACAAAAGTATTGGCAACTATATTAACAAAAGCAGCTATAACTAGTGGTAATATTTCCATGTTTTCCATCCTTTTACAATTGTTTTTTTCTAAATTGACATATTATTCAAAATTCATCAATAGATTTAGAAATTATTGCAAAAAAATAATCAGGCTTTCGCCTGATCATTTATTTTTTTCTACTCCACTTTGGTCCTTGAGGAGTATCCTCTAATATTATACCCATTTCTGTCAGCTGATCCCTTATTTCATCGGAACGCTTGTAGTCCTTATTTTTTCTAGCCTCTTGCCTTTCTGCGATTAACGCTTCTACTTCTTCATCTACCTCTTCTTCTTCCTTAGTAACTATACCTAAAACACCTGTTAATTCATTATATAGTTCTAATGATTTTTCCATCAATTCTTTAGAAGATTCATTTTTAACATTAGTATTAATATATTTAACTAATTCAAATATGGCTGCTATGGCATCTGCCGTATTTAAATCATCGTCCATATTTTCTATAAACTTATCTTTATAAGTTAATAGTCTTTCATATACAGCCTTTTCATCATCATTCATATTACCATCTTGAGCATTTCTTAATAAGTGATTTAAGTTATTCCTAGCATTATACAATCTTTCTAATCCATTCTTAGATTGGTCCATAAGTTCTCTACTAAAGTTAATTGGATTTCTGTATTGGGCTGAAAGTAAGAAAAATCTTATGACTTCTCCATCAAACTCCTTTAATATATCCCTTACTGTGAAAAAATTTCCCTTAGATTTAGACATTTTTTCATTGTTTATAGTTATATATCCATTATGCATCCAGTATCTAGAGAAGGCCTTTCCTGTGTGAGCTTCACTTTGGGCCACTTCGTTTTCATGATGGGGGAATATTAAATCCTGGCCACCACCATGAATATCTATAGTTTCACCTAAGTATTTAGTGCTCATTACAGAACACTCAATATGCCATCCTGGTCTTCCTTTACCCCAAGGAGAACCCCAAGCCACTTCATCATCAGTCTTTTGCTTTTTCCATAGGGCAAAGTCCGTTGGATTCTTCTTTACATCATTTACTTCAATCCTAGCACCTGCTTCTAAATCCTCTATACTTTGCTTAGACAGTTTTCCATACTCTTCAAACTTTGAAGTATCATAGTATACATCTCCATCTACCACATAGGCATATCCCTTTTCAACTAATGATTTTACAAACTTTATAATATCTCCCATACATTCTGTTACCTTTGGATGAATGTCTGCCCTTTTTACACCTATGGCATCTGCATCTTGGAAATACTCATTGATATACTTTTCACTTAATTTTTTAGGGCTAATCCCTTCTTCTCTAGCTTTATTTATTATTTTGTCATCCACATCTGTAAAGTTCTGAACAAATTTCACATTATGTCCTCTATATTGTAAATATCTTCTTAAAGTATCAAATACTACAAAAGGTCTAGCATTTCCTATGTGAAAATAATTATATACAGTAGGTCCACATGCATAGATCTTAATTTCCTTTTCATCTAATGGCTTAAATTCTTCCTTTTGTCTTGTTAGAGTATTATAAATCTTCATTGTTTCCACTCCCCTTTTCATATTGTAATTCTTGTTCTAACTTTATTATTCTCTTCCTTAAGCATTCAAGTTCTTGCATAATCGGGTCTGGCAGGTGAATTTGATCTAAATCTATCTTCTTTTTTATTTTTACATGGTCCTTAATGACCACTCTACCAGGTATCCCTACCACTGTACAATTAGGTGGTACTTCCTTTAATACTACAGAACCCGATCCAATCTTTGAATTATCTCCAACTTTAAAGGGCCCAAGTATTTTGGCTCCACTACTAATTACCACATTGTTTCCTATAGTGGGATGTCTTTTTCCTATATCTTTTCCTGTTCCTCCTAAAGTAACCCCTTGATAAATGGTAACATCGTCTCCAACTTCTGCCGTTTCTCCTATGACCACACCCATACCATGGTCAATAAATAATCTCTTCCCTATAGTTGCACCTGGATGTATTTCTATTCCCGTAAAAAAACGACTTACTTGAGATATGAATCTAGCTAGGGTAGTAAACCCTCTTTTATTCATGCCGTGAGCTATCCTATGACTTACTATGCTGATAATAAAGGGATAACATACAATAACCTCAAATTTTGATTTAGCCGCCGGGTCTCTTTCTAATACTGCTTCTATATCTTCATTTATTTCTCCCAATAATTTAAACATAGGCCACCTCCATGGAAAATTTTAACTAAAAAAATCTCCGTCCCTATAAAAATACAGAGACGAAGATTTATCGCGGTTCCACTCTGCTTAGAAGTTTCCTTCTCAGCTTAGTTGGCATATAAGGGTGCCATCCCATAAACCCTACTATTGTTTCAGGCCACGACTCCTAGGTGCATTTTGGGTTTTAATATAATCTTAGACCACTTTCAGCCCATGATGGTCATTCTCTAAAAGCATATTAAAACTTACTTTTCCTATTCACAGTCTTTATCCGTATTATTTTTTTAATCTATAATAAGTTTTCCTTTACATATTCTATGCGGTTTATAATGTTTTGTTTACCTAAAACTTTTAACATTAGGTTTAAATCTGGTCCATGAACTGCTCCTGTTAAGGCTACTCTTATTGGCATAAATAGGTTTTTGCCCTTATATCCATGCTCCTTTTGAATTTCCTTAAGACCTTTCTTTCCAAAGGCTTCGTCTATAACTTCTGCCCCTTCTACCTTTTCCTTAAATACATCTAATAGGTGAGGTAAATGCTCTAATTTTAGTATTTCTTCTGCCTTTTCATCCTCTGGTTTTATTTCAGTTTTAAAGAAAATATCTACCTTATCTGTAATCTGGGCCACATAGTCAATCTTCTCTTGAAGAAGTTTAACCATATCACATAACCAATCATATTTCTCCTTAGCATCTTCTTCTGTTATGAATCCTGCTTCTATTAAATAAGGAATAGCTAAATCAGTAATTGTCTCAGGAGTAGATTCCTTTATATAATGACTATTTACCCAATTTAATTTATCCTTATCAAAAACTCCACCACTTTTTGAAACCCTCTCTAATGAGAACTTTTCAATTAATTCTTCCATAGTGAATAATTCTTGATTATCCTCTGGAGACCAACCTACTAGGGCCAGGTAGTTTACTAAGCCTTCTGGTAAGTATCCTTTTGCTTTAAAGTCCTTTGCAGCCACATCTCCATGACGCTTACTTAATTTCTTTCTTTCACTATTTAATATATTTGATAAGTGAACATACTTTGGTGCTTCCCATCCAAAGGCCTCATATAAGTATACGTGCTTTGGAGTAGATATGATCCATTCTTCTCCACGAATAACATGGGTAATTCCCATTAAATGATCATCTACTACTACGGCAAAATGATATGTTGGGAATCCATCTGTCTTTATTAATACTTGATCATCTAAATCTTTAGTATTAACAGTAACACTTCCCCTTACCACATCATGGAATGTAATGTTTTTATCTTCTGGAAGCTTAAGTCTTATTACATATTCTTCTCCAGCTTCAATACGTCTTTTAGCTTCTTCAGGTGATACATTTCTACATAATCCATCATAACCAGATGTTTCACCAGTTTCCTTTTGTTCTTCTCTTACTTTGTCTAATCTTTCTTTAGAACAGAAACAAGGATAAGCATGTCCCTTTTCTAATAACTCATCAATATGTTTAGTATATATATCTAGTCTTTCAGATTGAGTATAAGGACCATATTCTCCCTTTTCCACAATCTTTCCATCCACAAGCATGGCACCTTCATCATGTTCAACTCCTGCCCACTTTAGAGCTTCTATCATGTTTTCAATGGCACCTTCCACATATCTAGTTCTGTCCGTATCTTCAATTCTTAAGATATATTTTCCACCCATCTTCTTTGCAAAAAGGTAGTTATAAAGTGCCGTTCTTAAACTCCCAATATGTACAAATCCTGTAGGACTTGGAGCAAACCTTACTCTTACAGTCATACAAATTCCTCCTTAAGTTATCTATTTAAATTTTTGTATTTATATCTATATTTACATTTCCTTATTATATCTGAAATAATATGCTTAATCAAGGCATATAAACTTATATACTTATAATGCTTGCAATAGCTTCTGCTGCTATACCTTCTTTTCTTCCTGTAAAACCTAGTTTTTCCGTAGTAGTTGCCTTTACATTTATACAATCTATGTCTATATCTAAACTAGTAGCTATATTTTCTCTCATCTTTTCTATATGAGGTGCCATCTTTGGTGCTTGGGCTATTATGGTAGAATCTATGTTATTTACCTTATACCCCTTGTCCCTTAATATCCTATTAACTTCTTTTAACAACTCTACACTACTTGCCCCCTTATATTTGGGGTCCGTATCTGGAAAGTGTTTACCTATATCCCCTAGGGCTGCTGCCCCTAATAGGGCATCCTTTATGGCATGTAATAACACATCCGCATCTGAATGACCAAGTAAACCTAGATGGTATTCTATATTTACTCCTCCTATTATTAATTCTCTTCCTTCCACCAATTTATGTACATCATAACCAAGTCCAACTCTCATTATGAATTTCCTCCTTAATTGATAAATCTATAATTATAATTTAGTATATAAATATCCTTTATTCAAGGAAACTTTTTAAGTATTTTAGTGTATATAGAATTAATAATCAATTTAATCATGTATAAAACTAAAAACTCTCCCTGAATCTAGGAAGAGTTTTTACTGTTTTTGTCACAAGTTCTATCTTTTATGTCTTTTAGTTCTTTTATTATCCTATATGGTTTAGTAACTACCCTCTTTGGCATGGATTTAAGGAATTTAGATAAATTTTCCTTTATCTCATTACTCATCCTCTCAGGCTTACTAGTTACTCTAGATACTATATCCGCTCCTATGGCAGATATAACCATCTTTTCATCAATCTTCACATATGCATTACATTCTGTACAAGTTATTCTCTCTATATTTTCTCCAATGTACATTACTTCATGAAGGGTTTCTTTTTCACAATTTACACAGTGTAGATTTGCTTCCATCTTTGTAGTTTTCATATTAACACCCCATATACATGAGTTTTATTAATAATACTTACCAATATGCCCTTTATATAAACATGTATATTAATTTTCCTAAAAATTTATGTTTATATTACTATCTATGTATTCTTCCACATCCTTAGCTGAAGATAGCTTTAATATATTTTCCACGTGAATCTCCATTTCTTTTTTAGATATATTTCTTATTATATGCCTAGCTTTTAATATGGATATGGGGCTCATACTAAATTCATCTAAACCCATTCCTAAAAGTATAGGTATTAATTTAGGATTTCCTGCCACTTCTCCACACATGGCAACCCATATATTTTCCTTATGACCATTATCTATGACAGTCTTTATAAGTCTAAGTAATGCAGGGTGATATGGAGTATATAAGTAGCTTATTTGATTATTCATCCTATCTACTGCCGTTGTATATTGAATGAGATCATTAGTTCCTATACTAAAAAAATCTACTTCCTTAGCTAATAAGTCAGATATAATTGCAGCTGATGGAATCTCTATCATCATACCCAATTGAATTTCTTCATCATAAGGAATATTTTCTCTTTTCAATTCATTCATGGAATCATATACAACTTCCTTTGAACTTCTCAATTCCTCTATAGAAGATATCATGGGGAACATTATTTTAATATTTCCATAGTGACTAGCACGAAGTAATGCCCTTAATTGGGTTTTAAATATATCTTTCTTGTCTAAGCATACCCTTATGGCCCTATATCCTAAGAATGGATTTATTTCTTTGGGTAAATCTAAATAAGGTATTTCCTTATCTCCTCCCACATCTAAAGTTCTTATGACAATTGGTTTGTCTTTTAAACCCTCTGCAACTTTTTTGTAAGCATTAAATTGTTCTTCTTCACTTGGTAGTGTGTCCCTATCCATATATAGAAATTCACTTCTAAATAATCCTACTCCCTCACCATCATTTTTTATTACCCCATCTAAATCATCTGGAGTTCCTATATTAGCTCCTAATTCTACCTTTACTCCATCTTTAGATACACTTTCCTTTCCCTTGAGTTTACTTAATTTCTCTTTTAATTCTCTGTAAACTATTTCTTTCCTTTCAAATTCCCTTAAGATAGACTTGTCTGGATTTATGTATACGTGTCCCTCATGTCCATCAAAGACTATAATATCCCCATTCTTTACATTTTCTAATAGATTACTGCAACCTACAATGGCAGGTATCTCTAACGTTCTGGCCATTATGGCTGAGTGGGATGTGGTACCTCCTATTTCCGTTGCAAATCCCTTAACCATACTCTTATCTATCTGAGCCGTATGGGATGTAGTTAAGTCATGGGCCACTATTATGACTTTCTCATCTAAATTTGATAAATCCACCTCTTCCATATGGAGCAATTTTTTTATAACCCTAGTAGTTACATCTCTCAGATCTGATGCCCTCTCTCTTAAATATTCATCATCCATCATTTCAAATATATTTAAAAATTCTTGTGTAACTGTTTTTAATGCATAAGGTGCACAGATTTTTTTCTCTTTTATTAACTCCCTAGTTTTTCCAAACAATTCTGGATCATATAAGATAAGTTCATGGGCTTTAAATATTTCAGCTTCATCTTCACCTATATTTTTTAAAGTATGTTCATATAATTCATTTAAAATAACCTTACTATGTTCCACTGCATCATCTAATTTCTTTATTTCCTCTTCAACATCCTCAATAAGTTCTTCTAATATTTCTATTTTTTCTTCCTTTTTTATCATAACTTTACCAATGGCAATTCCAGGAGATGCTCCCATGGCCTTTAACATAATTATCCTCCCTTTCTTCATAGGATTAAAGGTTATATGATACAAGTTATAAACTTTTCTAGATTTAAACCTGAAATGTGTTTATGAATATGCATATCCTTTAAGGTATGCCTTATTTCCTCTTCTATATACTTTTTATTCAATAAAAGATCTTCTATGTATTCTAAATTTCTATTTCCAAAAAAATCTCCATATATTCTACAAGATTTTATTATTCCATCTTCCACATATAAATAGGTTTCTATCTTTCCACTTGGAAACTTATTTTCTTTTTTTATATTAAACTTAGGTGAGATTCCATAATTCCATTCCCAAGTCATATACCTTTCATTCATTATTTTATCTATTGAGTCATAATCATCCTTGGTCAAATCATATTTTTTAATATTATTTCCATATAAACACGCTAAAATATTATTTTTAAAATCTTCCAAGGTGTATTCCTTGTTTAAATGTTCTTTTATGTTAGTAACTCTACTTCTAATAGATTTTATGCCCTTACATATTATTTTCACATCTGACACATTTAAAGCCTTCACCAACTCTTTCATATCTGAATCAAATAATAATGTTCCATGATGAAGTATCCTACCCTTCTTTATATATTGGGCATTGCCAGAAAATTTCTTATCTTTTATTACTAGATCATTTCTTCCCGTAGGATTTGCTTTAACACCCATTTTCTTCAGAACATCTATTATGGGTTTTGTAAAAATTTTAAAATCAAATTCAGCTTTTTCCTTTTTATTAACTACAAAGGTGAAATTCAAATTACCTAAATCATGATATACGGCACCACCTCCAGATAATCTTCTTACCACATGAATCTTATTATTTTTAACATAATCTAAATTTATTTCACCTATAGTATTTTGATGCTTCCCCACCACTATGGTAGGTTCATTTTGCCATAATATGAAGTACTCCTGATCTTTATCCATTTTTGTCATAACATACTCTTCTAAAGCCAAATTAAAATATGGATTTATACTGTTACTCTCAATGTATATCATAGACCCTCCTAAAGAAATAGGTCATAGAAAAACTATGACCATTACTATCTATTCTCCAAAATTACTTTCTACTAAACTAACTAAATTATCTACTGCTTCTTTAGAATCTTTTCCATCTGCACTTATTTCAATCTTGGTCCCCTTCTTAATACCAGCTGATAGTATTCCCATTATACTCTTGGCATTAAAAATCTTCTGGCCAATAGATATACTTATATTAGAAGTATACTTGTTAGCTTCCTTCACAAATATAGATGCAGGTCTAGCATGTAAACCAGTTTCATTTTGTACAGTTACTTCTCTCTTATACATATTATCCTCCTTTACTTTTTAGGTAAATGAATAGATTTTCCAAGGGCATCTGCACAGGCTTCCATAAGAGCTTCTGAGTAAGATGGATGACCATGGATATAATGAGCTACCTCCTCTAGGGTAACTTCAGATGCCATGAGTGTAGCCCCTTCATTTATAATTTCAGATGCACAAGGTCCTATTATATGAATTCCTAAAATTTCTTTATATTTTTTATCTCCAATTACTTTTACAAAGCCTTCTGTGTGGCCTGAAGCTAAGGCCCTTCCATTTCCATTAAACTTAAACTTACCTACACAAATATGATAATCTTCTTTAGCTTCATCTTCCCTCAAGCCTACAAAGGCCACTTCCGTAGTAGTATATACGCTACTTGGTGTATATTTCAAATCTAATTTAACCCTTTGGCCCATGGCATTTTGAGCTGCCACTTCTCCCATTTTAAAAGCACTATGGGCAAGCATAAGTTTTCCATTCACATCTCCTGGTGCATATATATTTTTAATATTAGTCTCCATATAATCATCTACTAATATTTTTCCCCTTTCAGTTTTTATACCTATATTTCCTATGCCCTCTAGGTCACTTACACGTCCTACAGATAATAAAGCTTTATCACATATTAATTCTTCCCCCTTAGGAAGAATTAGTCTTAATTTATTATTTTCCTCAACTATGTTCTTCACCTGTGTCCCCGTTATGATTTTTATGCCCTTTAAGGACAAAATATTTTTCATATATTCACTTATTTCATAATCTCCATTAGGTAGTATCCTATCACACATTTCCACTATGGTTACCTTTGTTCCATAGGCATTAAATATTTCTGCCATCTCAACTCCAATTACGCCTCCGCCTATTATGCATAATTTATTAGGTATCTCTTCTAAATCTAATATGGTATCACTAGTGAGTACTAAGGGTGAATCTATTCCTTTAATTGGAATTTTTGCAACCTTAGACCCACCTCCATAGATTATGGCCTTTGCCTTTAATATTTGTTTTTTAACTAATACTTCACTAGGTGATTTTATAAGGGCTTTTCCTGTGTAAATGTCCACCTTATAACTTTTTAATAGGGTGTGAACTCCACTAGTCAAATTAAATACCACATTATTTTTGTATTTTACTATTTTTTTCATATCTAAATTAAAAGTTTCATTCAATAAATTTATTCCCCTATATTTTGCTTTTTTTATACTTTCTATTATTTCCACATTTTTAATATATGTTTTCGTAGGAATACATCCCCTATTTAAACAGGTTCCTCCAATTTTATTCTTCTCCACTAGGGCAACTTTACCTCCTAATTGAGAAGCCTTAATTGCAGCCACATATCCAGCAGGGCCTGCTCCTATTACAATTACATCATATTCCATAGCTAAGCCCCCTTAAAATATTAATAGTGTTGGGTCTTCCAACATATCTTTTAAGTCTTTTAAGAACTTGGCCCCTGGAGTACCATCTATGACCCTATGGTCTATGGTCATACTTATGTTCATCATAGGTCTTATTTTAATTCCACCATCTACAACCATTGGTTTATCTGCCATAGCACTTACTCCCAATATGGCACTATTAGGCTGATTTATTATAGGATTAAATCTATTGACTCCATACATCCCCATATTACTAATAGTAAAAGTACTACCCTCTTGTTCTTCTGGTTTTAATCCACCATTTAATGCTCTAGTAGTCAAATCCCTAGATTTTAATATGATTTCCTCTAATCCCATATGATGAACATTTTTTATAACAGGTACTAACAAACCTTCATCAAGTCCAACGGCTAGGGCAATACTCACATGATCATGGATAAGAATTCCCTCTTCTACTAAGGAACTATTTATTATTTTATGTTTCTTTAGATTCTTCATAGTGGCTAATACTATGAAGTCTGTATAGGTTACTTTGTAATTAGTTCTTTCCATGATTTTATCCATGACCTTTTCTCTTAAAATTTTAATGTTAGTCATATCTACTTCCATATCTATTGTGAAAGTAGGAGCCGAGAAAAATGATTGGCTCATTCGTCTACTTATTACCTTTCTCATAGGACTAAGAGGAATTATATTTTCATTATTATCTTCTATTTTAGATACCACATCTTCTTTTACTATCTTTCCACCAAATCCACTGCCCTTTATGGTGTTTATATCTATCTTTTCACTAGTTGCAATATTTTTAGCTAAGGGAGTTATTTTTATTTTATCTTTATGATTTATTATATCTATCTTTTGAATTCTGTTTTTAGGTCCAGTTCCTTCTACTTCTTCTAAGTTTATTCCACTATTTCTAGCTTCACTTCTGGCAGCTGGCGTGGCTCTTATTTTTTCCGTTTCTGTATTCTTTTTTTTATCTTCACCGATAGATTCTCCAACATTTCCTATATAAGCAATAGGAGTAAATACAGGAAGCACATCACCCTCTTTTGCCACAATCTTAATAAGTACTCCATCACACTCTGCTTCCACTTCCATATTTACTTTATCTGTTATAATTTCAAGGATAGGGTCCCCTTCTGATACACTATCCCCTTCTTTTTTTAACCATTTCACAATAGTACCCTCTTGCATATCCATTCCAGCCTTAGGCATTATAACTTCTGTAGCCATGTACTCACCCCCTCATCTATTTAACACTTTGTATATGGCATTTTTAATCTCATCATTACTAGGAATTACAGCTCCTTCTAATACAGGATTATATGGAATAGGAACTTCCTTTCCTGCCAGCCTAAGTATAGGCCCATCTAGATAATCAAAGGCTTCACTTTCAGCCACAAGTGCTGCTATTTCTCCACCAACTCCCCCTGTTTTCACTGCTTCATTTACTACTATTAAATGTCCTGTCTTAATAACAGATTCTACAATAGTATCTATATCTAACGGCCTTAGGGTCATAGGGTCAACAACTTCCACACTTATATTTTCCCCTTCCACTTCATCCACAACTTCCATGACTCTAGATAACATTCTTCCATATGTAACTATAGTTAAATCCTTTCCTTCTTTTTTTACTTGAGCCTTACCAAGGGGAATTTCATACTCTTTTTTTGGAACTTCTCCCTTAATTTTGTATAAGAGCTTTTGTTCCACAAAGACTACAGGATTTTCATCCCTTATGGCAGCCTTCAATAACCCCTTAGCGTCATAGGGTGTAGATGGTGTTACTACCTTTAGGCCAGGCACATGACAAAACCATGCTTCTAATGATTGAGAATGCTGTGCAGCAGCTCCCGTACCAGAACCTGCTGGAGTTCTTATTACCATAGGTACCTTTGCCTTACCTCCAAACATATATCTAACCTTTGCCGCTTGATTTACTATGGCATCCATTGCTATGGTTGAAAAGTCCATAAACATTAGTTCAACTATAGGTTTTAATCCTGTAAGGGCGGCTCCTACTCCTGCTCCAGCTATGGCAGCCTCCGATATGGGAGTATCCTTCACTCTTTCTTCACCAAATTCTTCTACCATACCCACGGATACGCCAAATGCTCCACCGTATATTCCTATATCTTCACCTAAAAATATGATATTTTCATCCCTTCTCATTTCTTCACACATGGCCTCTCTTATGGCCTCTTTATAAGTAATCTCTCTCACACTAATCCCTCCCTAAATATATACATCTTCAAGTAATGTACTAAGTGGTGGATTTTCACAACTATTTGCATATTCTACAGCTTCTTCTATATGAGCCTTTGCATCCTTTTCTATTTTCTCTAATTCATCTATTGTGGCAATATTTTTTTCTATTAAATAATTTTTCATGAATTTTATTGGACACTTTTCCTTCCAACCTTCTAATTCTTCCTTAGTTCTATATACACAAGCATCTGATTTTGAATGGCCTAACCATCTATAGGTTTTAGCCTCTATTAAAACTGGTCCATTACCATTTCTCACATACTCACTTACTTCTTTTATCTTTTCATATACTTCAATTGGATTGTTCCCATCGATTACATATCCAGGTATTCCATAGGCAGATGCCCTATCTGCCACATTTTCTATATTCATATGTCTGCTAGTATGAGTAGACATACCATATAAATTATTTTCACATAAATATATGACAGGTAATTTCCAAAGGGATGCCATATTTAATGATTCATGAAAATTCCCCTCATTAGACGCACCATCACCAAAGAAACAAAGTACTATTTTATTAGTCTTTTTATATTGCTGAGTTAAAGCCGCCCCTGCTGCTAAACTAAACTGACCACCTACTATACCATTAGCCCCAAGGTTTCCATTTTCTATGTCTGCTATATGCATAGACCCGCCCTTTCCTTTGCAATATCCCTCATACTTTCCTAGAAGTTCAGCCATCATTTTCTTTATATTTATTCCATTACCTATTATTTGACTATGACCCCTATGGGTTAAATACACTAGATCATCCCTATTTATGGCCATACAAGCAGCAACTCCACACCCCTCTTGACCGATAGATAGGTGAGTAGTTCCATGGACCATACCTCTTGCGAAAAACCAACTAACCTTTTGCTCAAAACTTCTTGCTTGGTTCATTCTTTTATACATCTCTATTAATATATCTCTACCTATTTCCACTAAGTTCTCCTCCCCACACTAATAGGATTATAGTATATAATTTAGCAATTTTTATGCCATGTAAATTTTGTAATTATTAGTCTTTTCAATGGGTTCATAACAAAACAAAACCTACCACTTTTATTTATGGTAGGTTTTGTGATATGTTAATTTTTAATTATATTTATTATTTTTTCTATGGCTTCTTTTTTCCCCTTTTCTAATAAGAAGGGGATACCACTTACTATGGGAATATTTAATTCTAGGTTTACATTGGTCATGGCTACTATCAAATCATACTTGTAGTATTTTTCTTTTAGCTCTGCTATGTTGCACTGCTTTATTATTACGTTTCTCATATTTCTATTTTTTAGTTCTTCTTCTATCTTTTTCAGTGCCATAGTAGATGTGGCCACCCCAAATCCACAAACGACCAATATGTTTTTCATTAGACTTCCTCCTTAGTTTTTAATTATATATTTAAAACTTATTTTTTATCCATTCATCTTTTAATAACCGATAAGCCACTCTATCCTTTGTTTTTCCATAATGCCAAGTTTTCATTTTAAAATCTGCTTCCTTTATCATTCCACACTTTTGCATTACTCGCTCTGATCCAATATTGTCTTTAATGCATCCTGTATATATTCGAAATACATTATTTTCTTCAAAATCAAATCTCATTACTTCTTTTACCGCCTCTGTCATATATCCTTTGTTCCAATGTTTTTTATATGTAAAATATCCAAGTTCAATGAATTTTCCAACTGGTGAAAATTCTTCTACTGTATATCCGATTTCCCCAATATGTTCTTTAGTAACTTTATATTCTATTCTAAAAAAATATTTTTCTCTTTTTTCTAAAGGTATTTGTTCTATTGCTTCAGTTAAATTCTTTTTAGCATCTTCTAAAGAATTGGTTTTGATATCTTGAAGATAATACATAGCTGTATCATCAGATAATAGCAAATGATGTGTTTTTAAATCTGCAATCTTGTGATCTCTTATGATCAGCCTATCTGTTTCTAAATAAATAACCTTATACATTGGACTTCCCCCTTTATTTTAAAGTTATTTTATAATCTTTTTTTCCCTTTTGTATCTATATATGCCCATTTCCCCTTCTTTTTTACAGGAGCAAGATTTTCCCTAAATCCTTTTGCATCTTCATATTTAGGTTTTATTATAAACTTACCCTCTCTGTTTATATATCCCCACTTGTTATTGATTTTTACGTTAGCTAGATTTTCTGAAAAATATCCAAATTGTTCAAATTTTGGTTTCACAATTATTTCTCCATTTTCTTTTATTAATCCATATTTATTATTTAATTTTACTACATATATTCCATCATCAAAATCTATCTCATCATATATGGGCTCTATTATTATTCTTTCACTTTTATCAATTATTCCCCATTTATTATCTATCATTATTTCCGCTGTTCCCTTGTGAAAATATCCTAGTTCATCATACTTAGGCCCTATAACTAAATCTCCCCTCTCACTTATATATCCGTATTTGCAATTTATCCTTACTTTTGCTAATCCATTATAGAAATAGCCTATTTCATCATACTTAAGCTCGATGATTATTTTTCCTCTTTTATCTATGTATCCCCACTTATAGTTTTTAGAACGTACTTTAGCAATACCATCTTTAAAATCTCTAGCTCTATAAAATTGTGGCTCTATTACCATATTCCCTTTTCTGTCTATATATCCATATTTGCCCCCTGATATTACATATGCAAGGTTTTCTTCAAAATCAAAAGGACCATCATACATAGGTTTTATAATCATATTTCCATATTTATCAATGGAGCCCCATTTGTTATTAATTTTCACAGAAGATAAACCTTCATGAAATCCCATTACTTCATCGTATATGGGCTCTATTAAAATTTTTCCCCTTTTATCAATAAATCCCCATTTATCATTAATTCTAACAGCAACTCTGTCATTATTAAAACTATATATGTCTCCATATTTACATCCACTAATTACTTTGCCATTTTTATCAATAAGTCCCCATTTATTCTTTATCTTTACTCCTATAAAATCTCCTGTTGTATGTAAATCTGCTTTATCATATATCAAAGGGACAACTTCTTTACCTTTTCTGTCTATGTATCCAAACTTAATTCCTACTCTCACTCTATATAACTCAGAATCATACACCTCCACAATTTCATCATATATAGGTTTTACTATTATATTTCCTGACCAATCTATAAGGCCATATTTTCTATTTGACTTTATCCTTAAAAATTCACCTATATAAGAATCTATTTCATCATACCTTGGTTTTAAAATTACATTTCCTTTTGAATCTATCATTCCATATTTGCCATCTATTTTAACTATAGCTTTACCACGCATAAAATTATCTGCATCTTCATATATGTATTGTTCTTCCTTAACTATTATTATAGATACTATAAATAAGATAATTACAATAAACATTACTAATTTTTTATATTTCTTCATATCTCCTTCACCTCCATAAACTTATTTCAATGCATAAGTTTATAAATTTCTCTTGTTTTTTTATTATAAAACTCAAGTATATCCTTAAATGTATTAATATGATCTTGTGATAATTCTACCTGACCCTTTTCTTTAGCTTCTTTAGAAAGTTTACTATAAAAATCTTGTATAGTATCTTGATCCAAATCTTCATTATAATTAAAATCATCCCATATGAGCTGGAACCTATTTTCTGTTTTTCCACCTATTAACCTACATTTCCTTTTTAGCTCAAAGAGCTTTCTATCATAGTTACGACTATATTCTTTGATGGAATTTATCCCTTGTAAATCTACATAAGCTTTTGTTTTCTTTGATACAATTTCATTTATTTCCTCTGCCATAGAATTAACGTTGTAGTTTATATTCCTCTGTATATATTTCATATCCTCATTAACATATCTATTAAATTTCATTTGGGTATTATGATTATATAAAAGTAAAATAAAGATAATTAATCCTAAAGAAATCACATATAGTCTATTATTAGTTAACTTCCACATGGCATACTCCTTTTAATTTTATTTTAAATTTTTCTTATACTTGAACTTTATAATATTAAAATTCAATACAGAACAAATTATAGATCCAAAGCTTATTAAAAAAGTTTTAGATCCTAACCTTTCAACACACATAAAAAAGGCAATCAAACAACCTGGAAATATAAAAATATTTATTCCTAGCACTATTAAATTAATTAAATTCAATATTTTAATCGTACGTTCATTCTTTAAATACTTGAAAGATAATACTATTACAAAAAATAATACTATAGGTAAAAACAGCACTATCCAAAAAAGATTCGTAAATATAAAGGCTTTCATACTCTTATCCTCCTAAACCTACTAATATCTATAATTATACTACATATGTATGATTTTGGAAGTTATGCATAACAATAAAGGAAGCCCGTAGGCTTCCTCATTTATTTTCTCCTAGTAGACCTTTTATTAAAATTCTTAAGTAATTTATGTCTACTAGCTTCTTCCATCTTTAAATCCTTAATTAATTCTTCACTATCATCCATATAATCTAAACTAACCCAATATCTTCCCTTAGAAAAACTGGCATTATTCATCCTTACATAGACCTTTTTACTAAATGGAAACTCCCTTATATTAATATTCTTAACATCCTTCCATCTATACATATGCCTTCTTCCAAAGGAATAAAACTCAATAGATTTACTAGAATTTACTATTTTCTTAGGATGGGATAATCCAATCAAATGGTCTGTACTTATTAAGAAACATATGATAAATACACTCATATATAAGCCACTCTTTGATACAAAATAATATCTATATAAGGAAATTATACTAAATAAAATGGCTAAACCTACGGGAATAACTATTTTAAATAGATACTTTCTTTCATTATAATCATATATTCTCTCCACACTCATCCCTCCTAATCATTTTAATTATGCTATTTCATTAGATGCTTCTTTTAATATTCTCTTTCTATTTATGAAAGCCATAACTCCAGTAACTATAGAAAGTAATCCTGCTCCTGCTACTTTAAATTCCATAGTCTTTACAAATAACCAGCTGGCTGGACATGCTCCATCGGCAATACTAGATATTAATGTGGCATTTTGTGGAATATCAAAGTTTGCATCTATAGCTGCCTCTGTAAGAAGTGGTGCCAAATCTGTAGATATCCAAAGACCTAATACTACAATTACAACACCTACTATTAAAGTTCTTATTAAATCTCCACGAGTCACTGGAACTATAAGAACAAATACGAAGGGGAATACGGCTAAATCAGCAAATGGTAAGAATTGATTTCCTGGTAATATGACAGCTATGGCAATAGCTAATGGTACTAATATTAATGATGCAGCTAAAGTAGTTGGGTGACCTACTCCAACGGCTGAATCTAGGCCTATATACATCTTTATATTAGATTTAAAATGTTTATCTATAAACTCAGCTGCTGCATCGGATATGGGAATTAGACCTTCCATTAAAAGACCTGACATCTTAGGAATTAAAACTAGGGCACCACCCATAGTTATACCTAAAGTTAAAAATCCTTTAATATTGTATCCTGCAAGGATACCTATGATAGAACCCAGTACAGTACCTACTAATATGGGCTCTCCAAATACACCAAACTTCTTTTGAATAGCAACAGGATCTAAATTTATCTTATTAAGGCCTGGAACATAATCTAATACCTTGTTTACTACTATGGCAATAGGAACAAAAGATGCAGTAAATCCATGGGGGATGGATACTCCTGGAAGTCCGCAATATTCTTCTACTCCCTTAGCAGTCCAGTCGGCTAATACTAATGTTATAGCTGCTTGAAGTGCTGCTGCAAGTGCTCCAAAGGCAAAGCTATCTGTGGCAAAACTCACTACTGCCCCTGTAAATGCATAGTGCCAGAAATTCCAAACATCTATATTTACAGTTTGAGTAGTCTTTGTAACTATCATTAGGATATTTACGGCAAGACATAGGGGTATTACTATGGCTCCTATTTTAGAAGCAAAGGCTATGGCCGCCGCTGCAGGCCATCCTACGTCTATAACTGTTAGGCTAAGTCCATAATTTGTAACCATTTGTTGTACTGCTGGACCTAAATTTCCTCCTAATAATCCAATAACTAAATTAAGTCCTATAAATGCAACTCCAACAGTCAAGCCAGCTCTTAAAGCTTTACCAAATTTCGCCCCAAGTATTACTCCAAATATGGTCAATACTATAGGCATCATAACTGTAGGTCCTAAATCCACAAGAGGTTGAATTATTGATGTTAATCCCTTCATCAAAGCTTCCATAAAAGTCCCTCCTTAAATATTATTTTATAAACCTAATGTATCCATAATCTGTTTAAATACAGGCTCAGTTCCCCTACCTATTAAAAACGCCACTCCCATAATTACAGGAACAGGTAATTCTTTACTATTGTGAGCCGTAGTTACTACTAGATCATACTTGTGTGCCTTAGCATGGAGTTCTGCAACTGCACAAGTTCCAAATTCCACCTTGTCTCCATAACCCTTATCTTCAAATAGATTTTTAATCTTATTTGCCACTGCCACAGAAGTGGCTATCCCTGTTCCACAAGCTACTAATATTCTCTTTTTAGCCATAGATAAACCTCCCTTTAAATTCTGTCTTCTAATAGATTCATTAATTCTTTAATTGTTTTACATTCTTTTATTTGAACTAATAAATCCTTATCTTGTATTAATCCCATTAAATTTTGTAACATTTCTATTTGGGTATGATGCTCATTTAAAGCTAGCATGAACATAATCTCCACAGATATGGTCTCATGATGATTTCCCATCATTCTGAATTTCACAGGATTTTCAAGTATACCAACCCCTATTATTGGTTTATTTACATGCTCTATATCAGCATGGGGTATGGCCACTCCTACACCTTCTGATGGAAGACCCGTTGCAAATTTTTCCTCCCTCTTTTTTATTGCTTCCATATAGCTTTCCTTTACATAACCTTCTTTGTATAGCTTCTTTCCTAGTATGTCTAATGCATGAAAGCAATCATTCCCTTTAATATTAATTAACATGACTTTCTCATCTAAATATTTATTACTCATATGACTCACCTCTATAATCTTAGGTTATATAATTTCCACATCTACTGCACCTAGTCCCTTATGGCTTTCTTTTACTGTAAACTCAACCCTTTGACCTTCTGATAATTTTCTCATGCCTGTTCCTTTAATTCCTGCCATTTTTACTTTGTACTCCTTTGAATCCTCTCCTATAATAATGCCTTCTCCCTTTACTAAACTATAAAGTTTAACTGTTCCTTTCATAAGCTTGTAACCCCCTTAATTTTTTAAAATGATTTATTTTTACTCATGGATTCATATATGTTTTTAAATTTTTCATAAACCTCATCATATTTTTTCACATTCTCTTTTATGGGTTTAACTACACTTTCATAATTGACCATAGACTCTACCCCTTGGGCCGTATCCTTAAATATGCCCACACCAACTCCAGCCAATATACATGCTCCTATTATGGTAGAATCAGATACTTTAAGTTTTTTCACCTCCACATTAAACATATCTGCTATCATCTGTCTCCAAGCCTTTGACTTAGTTGCCCCTCCTATGATGCTAAGCTTTCTTATCTTAATACCGTTTCTCTTCAAATTTTCATACATATCCTTACTCTCTAGGGTTATGCCTTCCATAACTGCCCTTATCATATGACTCTTTGTAGTAGAGAAGGTTATTCCCGTAAATAAACCTTTAGCATCCATATTCCAATGGGGATACCCTGCCCCTACTAAATATGGCATGAATATTACTCCATTTGCACCTACGGGACTTTTTTTTACATATAATTCCATAAGATCGTATGGATCCATATGTACCTCTTCTCCAAAGGCTATTTCATTCTTACAAAATACATCTCTCATCCACCTATAACTACTTGCAGCACCTAGTTGGATTCCTTCTAACTCATATAGATTAGGAGCTAATGCCCTACCTACCATAAGTCCCATATCCTTTAATAAGAGAGGTTTTTTTGAGCCTACTACTAAAACTCCCGAAGTTCCTAAAGACATGCTAGCATGACCCTCTTCTAATACTCCTGCACCTAAAGCCCCACATTGATTATCCCCAGACCCACTGCATATTATGGTTCCTTCCTTTAATCCGCATAAAAGGGATGCCCCTTTACTAACCTTTCCTACTGCCACTCCTGGCTCTATTAGTCTAGGAAATTTATCCTTATCTATACTAAACCTATCCAAAATTTCATCTGACCATCTGTCATTTTTAATGTCTACTAAACTACTACAACCTGCATTTGATACTTCACATAAGAATTCTTCCACACCAAATTTATATAAAATATAGTCTGGCACCATGACTATTTTCTTAGCCTTGTCATATACTTCCCTATCATTTCTCATTACCCAAACTATCTTTTCTAAAGAAAAGGTAGGAGTTATGGGCTGACCTTGTATACAATACATTTCATAAGGGTCCATTTTAGATTTTATATATTCCATCTCAGTTGCAGCCCTATTATCCTGCCATACGTAAAGCCTATCTTCTATAACCTCATTCTTCTCGTCTACAAGAGCAAAGGTGGCCCTTTGAGCAGAAAAACCAACAGCTTCAATATTATCTACACTAGATTTTTCTAAAGTATCCCTACAGGCTTGAAAGGTATTTCTTATGATCTCACCGGCACTTTGTTCCACCCATCCAGGATTTGGATAAGAGCAATTATATTCCCTATATGAAGAACTAATGATCTCTCCTTTAGTATTAACAACCATAGCCTTAACCCCTGTAGTTCCCACATCAATACCCATTAAATATTTATTCACCCTATCACCCCACTTTATCTATAAGGAACTCTTATAAATACTTATGGCATCTTCCACATCTAACTCCTTTAAACTAACGGCCATACATCCACCCATGGTTTTAAAGGCATCCTTTGCTAAAGTCTCTATCATATCCTCTTTCACACCTAAATCAGATATGGTTACATGGGCTCCAAATCTATCTAATACCCTTTGTAATGCTTCTCCAGATTTAGCTGCACACTCTTTTTTACTAAGGCCTTCACAGTCATATCCTAAAATCTTAGTAATATTACTATAACGGTCTATATCTCCATCATAAGTTTTATCTAAAAAGGCTTTTCCAAGGGCTGCCATAGTCATTCCATGGGGTGAATTAGTGTGTCCTCCTATAGGATGACCCATACCGTGGATTCCCACAGTACTAGCTTGAACAATGGCCATACCTGCCAATGTATTTGCCCATGCAACCTTACTTCTTTTCTCCAGATTAGAACCATCCTCTAGGACATCTCCTAGGTTTTCTAGAACTAATTTAATAGCCTCTAGGGCATACATATCTGTAAGAGGTGTGGCAACTGTACATATATAAGCTTCTAGGGCATGGAATAAAACATCTACTCCCGTAGATAAGGTAATGTGCTTAGGTACACTAACCATAAGTTCTGGATCTATTATAGATAAAACTGGGAATAAACATTGGTGACCAATTCCAGGCTTTTCTTTAGTTTTCTTATTGGTTATAACAGAAAACATAGTCACCTCTGACCCTGTTCCTGCTGTAGTAGTAATTGCTACTATAGGAAGGGCCCCTAGCACATTTGCCATATCTTCATATTTTCCCCCTGGTAGATAATCTTCTATGACTCCATCATTAATAGCAAGTAAACTTATGGCTTTAGCTGCGTCCATAGGACTTCCTCCACCTAGACCTATTAAAAAATCACATCCTTCTTTCCTTACTAATTTGCTCATGTGATTAATATAATCACTAGTAGGATTTGGCTCTACACCTTCATTTACTATTATCTCTACTCCTGATTCTTTCCCTAATTTAATAACCCTGTCTAAAACTCCAGTTTTTCTCATACTACTTTTACCTGTAACTAATAATCCCTTTTTACCCATATTCCCAAGATAATCTTTAAGTTCATTTAATTTTCCTTCTCCAAATAAAACCTTAGTAGGTACAGAAAAATCAAAATTTTTCATATAAATTCCCCCTCTTAATTTTTATATCTTTTCCTGAATCAGGCCCACATAAAGCTATTATTCCCATGACAAATCTATAATCTAACCTCTAGGAATTTAACCATCTCCTCTTTATTACCTTTTAAAATAATTTTTATATTGTCCTCATCTTCACATAGTCTTTGGAGATTTATGATTCCATTCATATTTTCAGCCTTTAAGCATAATAAAAATACTATTTTTACTGAGTCATCTCCCCACTTAATGGGATTACTTAGTGAAGCAACACATATGACAGGTTTTTTCACATACTTAGGGTCTCCATGGGGTATGGCTATAAAATTGGTAAAGTAGGTAGTACCTATATTCTCCCTGTCCCATATGGTTTTTACATAATGATCTTTAACATAATCATTTTTTTTCAATTCTCTACCTAATATATCTATGAGTTCTTCCTTAGATTTTACATTTAAATTATTAAATACTAATTTTTCATCTATTAGGCTTTGATAATTGGTTTCTTTATTTTCTTGTATGAGAATTTCTAAACGTTTTAATCCCTTTTTATTAATGATCTCTTCTAAAGATATATACTCCATATGATCTATATTAGGATTTATTGTTCCTACTACACCAATTAGATCATATTTTTTTCTTATTTCATCTATGGCACCATCCATGTTTGGTTCCATGGCTCCCATGGTAATTATTTTTAAATTATATTTATATGTTATGTTAGTTAATAGTTCCTTTATCTTAAGGGCTGCTCCCTCTCCCGTTATGCACATGGCCAATAGGGCCTTCTCCTTTCCATTGCCTAAATGGTGTTCTTTAGTTAAACGGCATAGGTATTTAGGAGCTTCTTCTAAGGAATCTGCTATTTCATCTAGATTAGATTCTGGTAGTATGGCCTTTCTTATGGCCTCCATTAACATGACCGTATCCACCCTAGATATGGATCTAGTTTTAATATTAGTCTTTTTAGTAATTATTTCTCCAAATGTAACTAGAGAACCCATATCAACTAAAATTAGCACGCCCTTACCTTCATCCATTTTCTTAACCATTTCAGTAGTTCTAACTAATGCCCTTTCTGGCGATTCCTCTAGTGACATATTTACAGCCTTTGCAAAATTTACACCTAACAATCTATTGGCCACATCTATCATGGCATAGGATGCATCTCCATGGGTAGCCACTAATACTCCCACTCTTCCCTTACATATATTCTCATCCTTTTTAGTTATAGTGCCTAAATACATGGCTATAAACCCTATTTCATCTTCTGATAAATTGATGGCCAAATCTCTGTTGATCACTTGTACCATCATTTTAGCTACCATATATTCTTTTAAATACTTATTCTTTATATTTTTTAACCGTGGATTTTTAGTTTCTTTTCCCTCTCTTATTCTCTCTATAGTAGAATTTAGATGAATGGCTAAAACATAGTACAAATAATCCGTATTGATCATCAAGTTCTTTTTTGCAATCTTTAGTATTTTCTCCACCACATCTATAATTTCTATTCCCACAATACTAATAAGGTCTTTCTTTTCTATAGGTTTTACATGGGAATGGAATCTATTGAATAATTTATTCACTTCCTTTTCCATCTCGTTACCTATTATGTAATTAATCACATCTTGATCTTTAAATTTATTTTTTAATTCTTCATATCGCTTCTCTATATATCCATAGATTTCACTAGGCATTATATAGTTATCCTCATAGGATTTGAGCTCTCTCTTTTCTTGTGACGGATAGGCTATGAAGTCTTCAATGCCCATGATTTTTTCCATATCATTTCTATAATTTTTATTTTTAAGGAGGCCTTTTTTTGTGTATAGTGGTATATCATCAACAGTTATTTGGAGAATCTTCAAATTATTTGTGACAAAATTTAAGAACCCTTTTGCACAACTTACCTGTATATCACTTCTTAATTGACCCACATTTCCAACACAATCGTATAATAGAAATGCCCTAAGGACGTTGTTATTTATTCTTATAGTATTATTTATTCTGTCTGCCTCTTTTCTAAAAAAGGTCTTTATTATGTGAAATCTTTCATTCATAGGTCTCTTGTTTAAAGGGGGTAGTTCTATGACCATAGGTATTCTTCTCCTAAAGGTAGATAATAAAATTGAATCTGCATTTTCTGTAGTGGCTGCTATTATGGTTATTTGGGCACTCCTCATATAGTTGCTCTCACCTAATCTTCTAAATTTTCCCCTGTCTATTAAATGAAATAATAATTCCTGCCCCTCTGGAGGTAATCTATGGACCTCATCTAAAAATAGTATGCTCCCATCTGCCCTTTCAACAAGACCTTCCTTATCTGATAATGCTCCTGTGAAAGCTCCCTTTGCATATCCAAATAGTTGAGACATTAATAATTGGGGATTATCTGCATAATCGGCACAATTAAATATAACCATCTGGTCACCCTTTTGGATCATTTTAGATTTCTTTGCAAATCTAAACATACCATCTGCCAATTCACTTTTTCCAACCCCTGTAGGGCCTAATATAAGAGTGTGAAGACCACGGGGAGGGTATAACATGGCAGCCTTAGCCTGTTGTATATAGGGCTTTAGACTTCCCCTATAACCTATTAGAGATTGAAATTCATCTACTTGCCTCTCCATCCTCTTAGGTTTAACTTTACCATGATTTTTCACTTCTTTTTTTATCTCCCTTATGGAATGTCTTGAAACTTGAAAACCAATATTTCTAAGTCTATCCGTTAAATCTCTCTCAGATATGTTAGGATTTTTATGTAGTATATTTTCCATACTTTTTATGATATAGGGTTTCTTCCTTTGCCTAGAGTCTAATATATTAAGTTCTTTTCTTATTTTAGTAACCTTTTCCCGATTGGTATTTAAAGCCTTTGCCAATTTAGAATCAGTAAGGGGATCAAACTTATTTTCATTTTCTATTAGACTTTTCAGTTTCTCTTTCATAAAATACCTCCTACATAAATTATTAGCAATGATTATGCCAAGATGGAATTAGATAAATCCCAGTATCTATGCCCTTTTAAGTGGTATGAATTGTATCTTACATTTTATTCCATTAATTCTAATTTAGTACATTTTCTACCAAATTCTTGTGAAACCCTTTATGTATAAAAAAACTCCTAAGGATATCCTTAGGAGTTTCGTATTTAGGCATATTCAAAAAATAAATTAGTCATTTCACTGGTTATTTAAATTATTTTCTTCGTTATGGAATCGCTTACATATGTTCAATATGCTCACTCACCATGCCTCGAAAATAATCCAAATTCTTCAGGAAATTGACTAGTTTATTTCTTTCATATGCCTTATCTTCTTTTTCTCTTATGTCCAAGTATTGCTTCTGCCGTTATTAAATCATCAGGAGTAGTTATCTTTATATTTTCATAATCTCCTTCTACCATTTTAACATGTTCACCCATATGTTCCACTAGCATGGCATCGTCTGTACCTAGTACCTCTTGTTCTATGGCAAATTCATGGGCCCTTTTAATAACATCTATCCTAAAGGCCTGTGGCGTTTGAGTTACCCATACATCTTCTCTCTTTGGGGTGTATTTTACAAACTTATCCTTTCCCATAATTTTTATGGTTTCTTTTATGGGAACTCCTGCCGATGCGGCTCCATGTTTTTTAGCAGAATCAACACACTTTTTTATTATCTTCCTAGTAATAAGGGGTCTTGCTCCATCATGTATTAGTACTATATCTGTCTTTTCATTCACTGCCTTTATACCGTTTAGTACAGAATCCTGTCTTTCTTTCCCACCACTTATTATTTTTTTTACTTTCTTGAATTTATATTTATCTAATATTTTATTTTTACAAAGTTCATGTTCAAATTCACCAATGACAAGGATTATTTCATCTATTAGAGAACTTTCTTCAAAAACACTTATGGTATGGGCTAAAATAGGCTTTTCCTTTAATATCAAGTATTGTTTATTAAGTTGAGCCTTCATCCTGCTCCCTTTTCCTGCCGCTAAAATAATTGCTGTATTCATATTCTTGCTCCTTTAAAAAATTATACTCTATAGGTTAAAATAACATTTTTAATATATATTTTCAAGTCCATATAATTTCCTATAACGTGAAAAAACCTGGCAACATGCCAGGTTTTTAGTATTATATATTATGCCGTTTTATCTACAATCCCTTTAGGTTTAGCAAAGATCATTCTACCTGCCGCTGTCTGTAGTACACTAGTTACTAGTACACCCATAGTTTGACCAATGTGTTTTCTTCCACCTTCCACAACTATCATAGTACCATCATCTAAATAAGCTACCCCTTGACCAGATTCCTTACCTTCTTTAATCACATGGACTACCATTTCTTCACCTGGCAAGACTACTGGTTTTACAGCATTTGCCAATTCGTTTATATTAAGTACAGGTACTCCTTGTAATTCTGCAACCTTATTTAGGTTATAATCGTTAGTAACTACTTTTCCAGACATGAATTGAGCTAATCTAAGTAGCTTAATGTCTACCTCAGAAACCTCTTCAAAATCCTTATCCGTTATAATTACTTCAGCCTTTGTTTCCTTTTGAATTTTATTCAATATATCAAGACCTCTTCTACCCCTTGTCCTTTTTAAACTATCCGATGAGTCTGCTATATGTCTTAATTCCTCTAAAACAAATTCTGGTATGACTAAGGGCCCTTCTATAAAGCCCGTTTGGGTAATATCTGCTATTCTTCCATCTATAATAACACTTGTATCTAATACTTTAGGCAAAGCTCCTTCCACTTTTTTAGCTTGAGCTTTTTCTTTTACATTTGGAATTTTCTTTATGACAGATGCTATATTGCTAAGTTCATCTTTCTTTTTTGTTGCAATACTCACACCTAGATAACCTAATAATATGTAAACCACAAATGATAATGCCATTCCTAGAATAGGTATTGGTATGTTCGTTAAAAAACCTCCAATTAAGTATGCAATAAATAAACCTAATATAAGACCGAATGAACCAATGATAATATCCATAGTTGGTATCTTTTGTAATTCTCTTTCTAACCAATTAGCTATGTTTAAACCCTTTGACATTAACCAAGGTGTTGTGAAATATAATATTATAGCTCCTATTAAAGCTCCCGCCGACCATATGGCCAATTCCGTCATGGGAGTCAAATCAGGTATATTAAAAAGTTGTTGATTTTCCCATACATCAACAAATAGTACAGATAATGCATACCCTGCCGAAGCACCTGCTACTGTTAGGGCACCCCTGATTATTTTATTAAACATTATCCCTTCACCTCCTATCTATTAATTATATCCATATTAATATAATTTTATAATCAAAACAACCACATATTTAAAAATAGGACGCTAATATTAATAAGCGTCCTTAATCAAACTTTATAATATGGCTTTATCTATTAACTCCTCTGCAGTTTTCTCTTCTAAGTCCTTTGCTAATACAAACTCACTTATTAATATTTGCTTTGCATTGGCAAGCATTTTTCTCTCCCCTGTAGATAAGCCCTTTTCCTTATCCCTAAGCATGAGGTTTCTAACCACCATTGCCACTTCGTATATATCACCACTTCGGATTTTATCCATATTTGCTCTATATCTTCTGTTCCAGTTCTTTGGCATTCTTGATATATCATCACTTAAAACAGCTAATACCTGATCTACCTCATCTGTAGATATAACGTCCCTTAAACCCGCGTCTTCCACATTTTTTAAAGGAATCATAACCTTCATATTACCAATGGGCATTCTCATAATATAGTATTTTCTCTTTTTTCCTAAGATTTCTTTTTCTTCTACAGCCTCAATTATACCTGCGCCGTGCATAGGATATACCACTTTGTCGCCTATATTAAACATAGAGCAAAACCTCCCACATTTTACGTTGCCTAAAATTAGTATATAATATTTTGACAATTTAGTCAAGAAAAATATATAATTTTATCATACACAACCTAGTCATGTCAATAGTTTTTTCTTGTATACAATGGGAATTTATAAGGATTTCTTTCATTAGAAGATTTTACCCCCCCCTTAAGTATTAGGTATTTAAAATTAATTTTCATAATTTTCTGTTTGATTTCCAAATACCCTTTATTTTTTCTGAATAGTATTATAAAATAAGGTTAAACATAATATTATTAATTTTATCAGAGGTGAAAATATGAGTGACTATAGATGCTATGAATTTCAAAAGAAAGTAGATGAACTGTTAATAAGGCATAAAAGTATATTAGATTTACTCACGAAATACCAGGAGAGCTGTTCTAAAGTCAATCGAGCTATTATAAAGGCTGTAACAATCTGCGGTTGTGTCACAATTGATGCACAAAAGCAACAAATACCTTCTGATGTTTCCTTTAGTGAACTAAATAATTTCATGGATACTCACATAAAAGGAAATTTATGTGAGGCTTGCAAGGACAAAATAGAAGAGGAAATGGGTAATCACTTATTTTACTTAGTAGGTATCTGTAATGGACTTAATATGGATATGTCAGATATAATAAACAAACAAACTAAACAAATGGAAACTCTAGGAAAATTTAATCTATATTAAAAAGAGACCTTAAAAATAAAATGGTACCTATAGAATGGACACTTTGAAAAAAAGTGTTTAGACTATGGGTACTTTTTTTATACAATATAATATAAGAATAGGAGGCTATCAAATGAGCAAAATTTTATTCACTAAAAAAGATATTAAAAAACTTAATAATAATAAAAATGTTTTAAAAGTTAGCGAACGTGCAATTACATACACTTATGAATTTAAGGTGTTATTTATAGATGAATATATAAAAGGAAAAT
>NZ_JAOART010000054.1 GCF_025210435.1 Anaeromicrobium sp. | reverse complement strand
TCAGGAAAATATATTGAAAATCTTTTCCACCCAAGTCCTTGTCACAAGCGAAAGTGTGAATCTTCGTATATAGGTTCATGTGTCATGTTGGAGTAGAATAGGATGTTGTGACGTTCCAGGGTTCCAAAGATTTTCAATATATTTTCCCTTATAGGCAAGTTACTGTATAAAACAAATTTAAAACCAAGAAATCTATATAGATTTCGTAGTAATAAATTAATTTTATACAAAAATGTTTTTGGTAATTAAAGGGTTTGTTAGATTTGGTAAGTCGTTAGTCGTCTTTCGTTAAAACCACTAACTACTAACGACCAACGACTAACCTAATAAAATTAATTCCATGTTTTTTCATAAAGGTAAATGTATAAAGCAATTTTAAAACCAAGAAATCTATATTAGTGAAATTTTAAAGAAAAAGATTTATAATAGATATAAATGGTTAAAATTGAATATATAGGATTGTTTCAAAATAAGACATGATGGAGGGGTAGTATGGATATATATAAAGTGTACAATGGATCTATGGATGCATATGAAGAGAAACTAGAGGAAATAAAAAATATAAAGGAAAAAACCCAGGATTCAAAGGATGCTGTAGATGAATTTTTTCATCATACGGCAAAGTTAATATTAAGGTTAGTGGAGTTTAATAAGGAAATTAATGGAGAATACTTTAAGAACTCAATTGAAAAACTTAGAAAAGACAATAATAGTCTATATGATGAGTTAGTAGGAAAAAACTATGATAATTCCTATTCAAATCCTACATTTGCAGTTGAAAGATTAGGAGATGGAATAGGACAGGTCTTTTGTGCCTTTTATAATAAGTACTTAAATTATGTAGATTACATATTTAAAGGAAAATTATTTAAAATAAATGAATTAAATGAGTTTTTCATAAAGGTTTATAATAATCATGAGAGTGAAGAATTAAGCTATGAAAAGTTTAAATATTTAATGGGTGAGCATGTAACAGGTTCATTAGAGGTTAATAATGATCTATTCTTTAAAGAAACTTATAATTTAGATTTTGATTTTTATACTAATATAGTCATGGAATCTGATTTAAATGATTTGTCCTATTTGTTTAAATATGGAAAATACATAAGTGATAATGAAATTAATACGGCTAAATTTTTAAATGGTTATGAAGAAGAAAAAATAGATACCTTAAGTGATAGTATTGTGAAAGCCTATATAGAAGGCTTTGTTAGGGATAATAAGGATATTACAAAGAGGCATAATGTAAGAATTGTAGCTAATGTGGGACAGGAAAGAATAACTAGGGAAATAATTAAAAAACTGAAAGATAATAACTTAAATGGATTTGTGGCAGAAGTCCAATCTACAGAGTACAACAAACAATTTGATTATGACCATAAATTTGATAATGCTATTTACTTAAACTCAGAGTATGAAAAATCATATGTAAAAAGCCTTAAGAGTCAAGTTAAGGAAAATGAAGAAAAATTAAAAGATTACTCTGGAATATTGTTTATAGAAAGATTTGGAGAAGAGCCCTTTTCACCAAGTAGTAAAAAAGAGAGATTGAAATTATCAGATGATCAATTAGGTTTATACCAAAACATGAGAAATGAACTTAGAAAAACTATAGAGGAATATATTCCAGAAAAGGAAAGAAGTTTTTGTATAGTGGCCTTCCCAACTCCAGATATAGGGAATAACTTTGAAGAAATATTTGAAGAGATAATAAAGATTAATATGCTAGATAATAATAAATATGAAAGAATTCAACAACATATAATAGATGCCCTAGACAAGGGTGAATTTGTCCATATTAAGGGTAAAGATGGAAATACTACGGATATATATGTGAAAATGCATGAAATAAAAAACCCGGAAAAGGAGACTAACTTTGTAAATTGTGTGGCCGATGTTAACATTCCATTAGGAGAAGTATTCACGTCTCCAATTTTAAGGGATACTAATGGGATACTACATGTGGAAGATATATATCTAGATGGGTTTAGATATTATAATCTAAAATTAAAGTTTCAAGATGGATACATAACTGAATATTCTTGTACAAACTTTAAAAAGGAAGAAGAAAATAAGGAATATATAAAGGAAAATTTAATATTCCCACATAATACTCTACCACTGGGGGAGTTTGCCATAGGAACCAATACATTAGCCTATGTGATAGCTAAAAAATATGACATTATGGATAAATTACCTATCCTAATAATAGAAAAGATGGGACCCCATTTTGCAGTAGGTGATACATGCTTTTCTTGGGCAGAAGATACGCCTGTTTATAATTTCTTAGATAAAAAGGAGATTATAGCCAGGGATAATGAAAAATCATTACTTAGAAAAACTAATATAAACGAAGCTTATACAAATTGCCATACGGATATAACCCTTCCTTATGAATCCTTAGATACTATAGTGGTTATAAGTAAGGATAAGGAAGAAATAGAGATCATAAGGGATGGAAGATTTGTACTTGAGGGAACAGAGGAGTTAAATGAGCCCTTTGGGGCATAGGTTTAAAGGTTAAGGGAGACAATCTCTTAACCTTTAATTATTGAACTTATCATTTCTGGCTTTGTGTGAGCCTACTTCAGGAAACCATTGAAAATTTTTTCCTTAGTAGGCAAGTTACTTTATAGGGAAAGCTTTGATTTGATAAATTTATAATGAAAATAATCTAAGTTGTCGAAAAATTATAGAAAATTTGTTAAAATTAAGAAGAAAAGATTAAGCGGGAGGGATTATTGTTGAGAGAAATTCATATTGATGAAATTATAGGGTCTGTGAAGGAAATGTGCATGAGTGCAAATTATAATCTAGGTAAAGATGTGATGGATGCATTTAATTGTGCTAAGGAAAGGGAAGAATCACCTATAGGTAGGGGAATAATTGATAATTTAATTAAAAATGCTAATATAGCTAAGGATAATCAAGTTCCCATGTGTCAAGATACGGGAATGGCAGTGGTATTTGTGGAAGTTGGACAAGATGTACATATAACAGGGGGCTTAATTACTGATGCCATAAATGAAGGTGTTCGCAGGGGATATACAGAGGGATATTTAAGAAAATCTGTAGTTAAGGACCCTTTAATTAGAGAAAATACTAGGGATAATACGCCTGCTGTAATCTACTATGACATGGTGCCTGGAGATAAAATAAAGATTACTGTGGCTCCAAAGGGATTTGGTAGTGAAAATATGAGTAAGACTAAAATGTTAAAACCATCAGATGGAATGAATGGTGTAATTGATTTTGTAGTAGAGGCAGTGTCTCAAGCAGGTCCTAATCCCTGTCCTCCTATAGTAGTAGGTGTTGGAATTGGGGGAACGATAGATAAGGCCTGTAACATGGCTAAAAGGGCATTACTTAGACCGATAGGGGAGGCAAGTAGTAAAGAGCACATAAAAGAGATAGAAGAAATACTAATTGAAAAGATTAATAATTTAGGTATAGGACCACAGGGCTTAGGGGGTAGAACTACTGCCTTAACAGTAAATGTGGAAACCTTCCCTACTCACATAGCAGGATTACCTGTGGCTGTTAATATTAATTGTCATGCTTCAAGACATGAAGAAAGAGTTATATAGGGGGAGGAAATAATATGTGTATAAAAAGAATAACAACACCTTTAACGGAAGAAAAGGTTAAGGATATAAAGGCTGGAGATACTGTATATATTACGGGAACCATATATACGGGAAGAGATGCGGCCCATGGAAGATTAATAGAATCATTAAATAAAGGGGAAGAATTACCATTTAATGTGAAAGATCAAATAATATATTATGTGGGACCTGCACCTGCAAAGCCAGGGGCAGTAATTGGTTCGGCAGGGCCTACTACTAGTTATAGGATGGATGATTTAACTATACCTTTGTTGAAACTAGGATTAAATGGTATGATAGGTAAGGGAACTAGAAGTGAAGAAGTAGTAGACGGTATGAAAGAGTATGGAGCCATTTATTTTGCTGCCATAGGAGGAGCTGGAGCATTAATCGCTGATTCCATAAAGGAAGTAGAAATTGTTGCTTATGAGGATTTAGGCCCAGAAGCCATAAGAAAATTAAGGGTGGAGGATTTTCCAGTTATAGCTGTAATAGATAGTGAAGGAAATAATGTATATAAGACAGAAAGAGCAAAATACGAAAAATAGGAGGAGTTAATATGCCTGATTACAATAAATTAGCACTAGAAATCCATGAGGAAAAGAAGGGTAAAATAGCTGTAGCAAGTAAAGTTCAAGTTAAAAATAAGGATGATTTATCTACAGCATATACTCCAGGAGTAGCTCAGCCTTGTAGAGAAATACATAAAAATAAAGATGACGTGTATAGATATACATCAAAGGGAAATTTAGTAGCTGTAGTTAGTGATGGAAGTGCCGTATTAGGCCTTGGAGATATAGGTCCTAGTGCATCTATCCCAGTTATGGAAGGGAAGGCCGTACTATTTAAAGCATTCGGAGATGTGGATGCATTTCCTATTTGTTTAGATACTCAAGATGTGGATGAGATAGTGAAAACTGTAAAACTTATGGAACCTGTATTTGGTGGAGTAAATTTAGAGGATATAGCAGCGCCAAGATGTTTTGAAATAGAATCTAAATTAAAGGAAATATTAGATATTCCCGTATTCCATGACGATCAGCATGGTACAGCCATAGTAGTGGCAGCAGGGGTAATAAATGCATTAAAATTAGTAGATAAGAAAATTGAAGATATAGAAGCCGTTGTGAATGGGGCTGGTTCTGCAGGTATTGCCATAACTAAACTATTATTGAATATGGGAATTAAAAATGTAGTAATGAGTGATATTAATGGAGCCATAACACTAGATAGCCCTGATATTAACTGGGCTCAAAAGGAAATGGCTAAGATAACTAATAAAAATAATGAAAAGGGAGATTTAGGACATATTATGGGGGGAAAAGACTTGTTCATAGGAGTTTCTGCACCTAATATTGTAACGAAGGAAATGGTAAGTTCTATGAATGAAAAATCAATCATATTTGCCATGGCAAATCCAGTACCAGAAATTATGCCTGATTTAGCTAAAGAGGCAGGGGCTTATATTATGGGAACTGGAAGAAGTGATTTCCCTAACCAGGTTAATAATGTATTAGCATTCCCAGGTGTATTTAGGGGTGCACTAGATGTTAGAGCAAGTGACATAAATGAAGAAATGAAAATAGCAGCAGCTTACGCAGTAGCTAATACGGTGAAGGAAGAAGATTTAAGTACAGATCATATATTACCAAAGGCCTTTGATAAAACTGTTGCAGATAATGTGGCACAGGCAGTTAAAAGGGCCGCTAGAGAATCGGGTGTGGCAAGGATATAATCCATAAAAACAAGCTCTAAATTGATAGTTGAAAATGTCAATTTAGAGCTTGTTTTTTTCTCAAATATTAAGAACGTAAGAATGTAGAATCCTTCAGTAGAATAAATTAGCATTATAAATTTATGGATAAATATACAGAAAATATTGAATATACTTTATTTTTAACTATAGCACTTTAATGTGATAAAATGGAGAAGGGATAAAGAGGGAGTGCCGAATTGCTTTGCATAAATAAAGTGATAGCACTGTAAGTTGTTGGGATATATATTCAAACAATTGACAAATTATGTATGAAAATATTATCATATAATTAGAGTTGGAAAAGTCTGAAAAAGGAAATGTCAGAAAATGAAAGTGGCATTGTGTGACTGTGAAAACCTTTTACTTATGAAAAAATGCAAAAATGAAGTATGAGGCATGGCAAATTTCACAATCTTGATTAGATAATAAAGGATCGCAAAAGCCCTTGTATGACAAAGTGAATATTAAGCATTGAAATCAATCTGTCAATAAAATCATTAAAGGAAATTTGTTGGCAGTATGATAAAAAAGAATAAGGGGGAGAATTTTATGTTAACAAATCCAGTTGTAATATCAGTATTTGTAATGACCATATTATGTCTTTGCAAAATGAATGTAATCATATCCCTAATAATCTCTGGTCTTGTTGGAGGATTATTAGCGGGCATACCATTATCTGAAGTAATGGGTATTTTAATTGGTGGTATGGGTGGAAATGCGGAAACTGCCTTAAGTTATGTGCTACTAGGAGCATTAGCTGTGGCAGTAAATAAAACTGGTTTAGCTACTATTTTATCTAAAAATATAGCTTCAGCAATTGCTGGAAGAGGAAAAATATTAGTTTTTATAATTGCCTTTATAAGTTGTTTTTCTCAAAATGTAATACCTGTTCATATTGCATTTATTCCAATATTAATACCTCCACTATTAGGAGTAATGAATAAATTAAAATTAGATAGAAGGGCAGTTGCTTGTGCTTTAACATTTGGACTTAAAACTCCATATATTGCCCTACCTATTGGATTTGGACTAATATTTCACGGAATAATAGCTGATGAAATGACTAACAATGGAATGGCAATTGCAAAAACAGCCGTATGGAAGGGTATGTGGATGCCAGGTCTTGGAATGTTAGTTGGTTTATTAGTGGCAGTACTTATAACATACAGAAAGCCTAGAGAATATGAAGATGTAACTGCTTCTGATGAAGTGGCTGTCACTATGGAAAAAGACATTGAATTTGGGAAGAATCATTGTGTAGCATTAGTAGGAGCATTGGCTGCATTAGTCATACAGCTTACTATAGGATCACTACCCCTTGGAGCTTTAGTAGGACTATTAATTATGATTATTGGTGGAGCTATTAAATGGACTGAGATGGATGAGATGATGGGCGGCGGTATAAAAATGATGGGATTCATAGCCTTTGTTATGTTAGTGGCAGCAGGTTATGGTAGTGTCATAAGAGAAACTGGTGGTGTAGACAGTCTAGTAACTTTAACTGCTAGTATTATTGGTGGAAGTAAATTATTAGGTGCTGTAGTAATGATTTTAATAGGCTTGTTTATAACTATGGGAATAGGTACTTCCTTTGGAACTATTCCAATTATAGCAACTATTTACGTACCCCTTTGTTTAAAGTTAAACTTTAGTCCCCTTGCTACAGCCATACT
Organism: Anaeromicrobium sp.; assembly: GCF_025210435.1. Taxonomy (GTDB): domain Bacteria; phylum Bacillota; class Clostridia; order Peptostreptococcales; family Thermotaleaceae; genus Anaeromicrobium. The sequence goes on along the minus strand of NZ_JAOART010000054.1, from coordinate 14,845 downwards.
AATAGGTACGGCAGCTGCATTAGGAGATGCAGGTTCACCAGCATCAGATAGTACATTAGGACCTACATCAGGATTAAGTGTAGATGGACAGCATGACCATATTTGGGACACATGTGTACCAACATTCCTTCACTATAATATTCCACTTGTAATATTTGGTGTTATAGGAGCTTTAATGTTATAAAAAATATGACTTATTATGGAAAGTAATTACCTATTTAGGTAGTTAGGCATATTCAAAAAATAAATTAGTCATTTTACTGGTTATTTGAATCATTTTCTTTGTTATGGAATCGCTCATATATGTTTAATATGTTCACTCCCCATGCCTTGAAAATAATCCAAATTCCTCAGGGATCTGACTAGTTTATTTTTTTATATGCCTTACTTTTTTCGTGTAGGAAAATTAAAAAAGATTGACTCCTAGAATTAATATGATAAAATATATCTTATATTTTCAAAAGGAGGGTACTATGTTTGATACACATGTACATACTAGTATATCTGGTGATTGTAATATGCCTATAGAAGATGCTATAAAAAGAGCTAAGGCATTAGGTATGGGAATGATAGTAACAGATCATATGGATATAAAATATCCTAAAGACAATTTATTTGTATTTGATGTGGATGATTTTTTTAATAGATATGAAAAATATAGAAGTGATAAGGTATTATTGGGAATAGAAATGGGTTTGAGATCTGATGTGATAGAAGAAAATAGGAATTTAGAAAAAAATTATGATTTTGATTATGTACTAGGATCTATTCACGTGGTAAATAGTGTAGACATATATGAAGAAAAATTTTATTTGGAAAAAAGTAAAAGGGAGGCTTACTTAGAGTATTTTAACGGTATGTTAGATGGGGTTAGGGAAAATGAGTTCATAGATAGTTTAGCACATATAGATTATATAGGAAGATATGCAAGGTATGATGATAGGGAAATATATTATAATGACCATAGGGAAATAATAGATGAAATATTAAGGGAAGTGGCAATGAGAGAAAAGTCTTTAGAAATAAATACGAGAAGACTTGGTAATAGGAATACTTTAGATGAGTTATTTAATATTTATAAAAGATTTCATGAACTAGGTGGCAAAACTGTAACTATAGGCTCTGATGGACATACTACAGATAGTATAGGTTCTAATTTTAAAGGGGCAATGGAATTGGCCAGTAGTTGTAATTTGAGACCTGTTTATTATAAAAGAAGGAAATGTGAATATCTATAGATTTCTGGTGTATAAACTTGCTTTATGTGAGCCTATTTCAGGAAACTATTGAAAATCTTTTCCACCCAAGTCCTTGTCACAAGCGAAAGTGTGAATCTTCGTATATAGGTTCATGTATCATGTTGGAGTAGCATAGGATGTTGTGACGTTCCAGGGTTTCAAAAATTTTCAATATATTGTCCCTTATAGGCAAGTTACTGTATAGGGAAAGTTTAGAGTTTACAAATCTATAATATGTGAATAAAGAATACAAAAAAACACTTGACAGTTGACTAGTTCAACTGTTATTCTTTTTTATATCCACTTTATCACGCTAAAGTGATGAAGTGGATATAAAAAAGAATTATGAAAGGAAATTATAGATATGAGGGTGACTACGGATGGAGTTAGGGATGTATTATTCTCTGAGGCGAGGGAAAAGAAGAGGATAGAATCGACCATAAGAAATGTCTTTAGGAACAGGGGGTATGATGAAATCATATCTCCCACATTAGAATTTTATAATTTATTTAATGAAGGACATTGGCCTATAAGTGAAGAGGTTATGTATAAGCTACTAGATAGGAAGGGCAATATATTGGTTTTAAGACCTGATATGACCCTCCCTATTGCACGGATAATATCTTCAAGAATGAAGAGTATAATCACTCCTACAAAGGTTTTTTATACTTGTAATGTTTATAGAATCAATGAAAGTTTAAAGGGAAAATTAAATGAATTTACTCAGGGGGGCATTGAAATAATAGGTTCTTCAAGTATAAAGGCAGATGTGGAAGTAATAGTAACAGCCATAAGTACACTTAGGGAACTTGGATTTAGTGAATTTAAAATAGAGATAGGTCACAGTGGTTTTTATGGGGCCATAACTAAAAAATTAAATCTTAATAGAGAAAAGGAAAAAGAGCTAAAGGAACTTGTGGAGAATAAGAATTCTTTAGGAATTAAGAAGTTTTTGAAAGATAAACATATGAATCTTGATGATAAATACATTGATTTATTCACTAAGCTCCCTAATCTATTTGGAAATATGGATATTATCCATGAAGTGGAAAGTTTAATAGAAGATAAGGATGAAAAGGATGCTTTAGAAGAAATTAAGAATATTTATTATCTTGTAGATTCATTAGGATTATCTAAATACTTATCCATAGACTTAGGTATGATACAGGATATGAGTTACTACACAGGCATTGTATTAAAGGGCTATGTGAATAATTTAGGAGAAATAGTTTTAAGTGGTGGTAGATATGATAAATTATTTGAAACCTTTGGAGAGAAAATGCCAGCAACGGGTATGGCTATAAATATAGATTCATTAGCTCAATTGGTACATGTGGAAGATAAGGTTAAGAATAAGAAAATATTAATTTGGTACGAAAGTGATTTTATAAAAGAGGCAAGTTACTTTTATAAAGAGCTAAAATATACTTATAAGGTAGAAATGTGCTTATTAGATTCTAAATATGATTGTATTAAATATTTTAATGAGAAATCATATGATTATTTAATAGAAATTAGCTCATTAGAGATGGTATACATAAGAGGGAATGAAGAAACTATAGAAATTCATTATGATAAGGTAGTTGATTTTTTAAAGGGGGAGTAAAGTTGTCTCTAGTGCGTGTGGCCTTGACTAAGGGAAGGCTTGAGAGGGAAAGTATTAAGATATTTAAAAGTATTGGTATAGATTCAAAGGAACTGGAAAATAAGGGCAGAAAAATAATTTTTAAAAGTGATGATGATACTTTAGAGTTCATACTGGTGAAGGCTAAAGATGTACTTACTTATGTGGAACACGGTGCAGCAGATATGGGCATAGTAGGAAAGGATACTATCTTAGAGGAAACAAGAGATTTTTATGAAGTATTGGATTTAAAAGTAGGAGGATGTAGGTTTGCCTTAGCATCTACACCAGAATTTAAATTAGATGGCTCTTATAAGAGAAAAAAGATAGCTACAAAATATCCTAATGTGGCTAGAAAGTATTTTGTAGATAGAGGAGAAGATGTGGAAATAATTCGTATAGAAGGGTCTGTGGAAATAGCTCCAATACTAGGATTAACAGATGCTATTGTGGACATAGTACAAACGGGTAGAACCTTAAAGGAGAATGGATTAATAATAATAGATGAAATATGTCATGTAAGTGCCAGAATGATAGTTAATAAGGCCAGTATGAAAATGAAAAAGGATCAAATATCTTCTATTATTAGAAAGTTAGAAAACTACTTAGACAATTATGGAGAGGAGGCCCTAGGGTGAACATATTAAAAACGGAAATTGAGATAGAGAAGTACATAGATACTTTGAAAAATAGAGATAATCAGGTTCAAGAGCATGTGTTAAAAGATGTGGATAAAATATTAAAGGACGTGAAAGACCAGGGGGACAGGGCCCTTTTAGAATATACTTATAAGTTTGATGGGGTATTATTAAAGGATTTTAAAGTATCTAGGGAAGAAATGAAAAGGGCCTATGAAAAGGCAGATAAATCCTATATAGATGCATTAAAAATTAGCATAGAAAATATTAAAAACTTTCACCAAAGACAACTTAGGAACTCATGGATTGACAATGGAAAAGAGGGAATCATATTAGGTCAGCAAATTAGACCTCTAAAAAGAGTTGGAGTATATGTACCTGGTGGAAAGGCAACCTATCCATCCTCTGTACTTATGAATGTAATACCTACAAAGGTTGCAGGGGTAGAAGAGGTGATCATGGTAACGCCACCAGATAGGGAGGGTAAAGTTAACCAAGTTGTACTGGCAGCAGCATATATGGCAGGAGTAGATAACATATATAAGGTAGGTGGAGTTCAGGCAATAGGAGCTTTAGCCTATGGAACAGAATCTATTGACAAAGTAGATAAGATAGTAGGTCCTGGAAATATTTATGTGGCCCTAGCTAAGAAGCAGGTATTTGGAAATGTAGATATAGATATGATAGCAGGTCCTAGTGAAATATTAGTTATAGGAGATGAATATGCAAATGAAAAGTTTGTAAGTGCTGATTTAATATCTCAAGCAGAGCATGATGAATTGGCATCATCCATATTAGTAACTACTAGTGAGGAATTAGGTAAGAAGGTTCAAGTGGAATTAAGGAGACAGATTGAGGAAAGAAATAGAAAAGAGATTATAGAAAAATCTTTAAATGATTATGGAGTAATAATAGTAGTAAAAAATATGGAAAAAGCCATAGAGGTAGCTAATAAAATAGGTCCAGAACATTTGGAGTTAATGGTGAAAGATCCATTTGTATACTTAGGGCAAATAAAAAATGCAGGTTCAGTATTTTTAGGTGCCTATTCACCCGAGCCCCTAGGAGATTATATGGCAGGTCCAAATCACGTGTTACCTACAAATACAACGGCAAGATTTTTCTCACCACTTGGTGTAGACGATTTTATAAAAAAATCTAGTTATATATATTATTCAAAGGAAGCTCTTGAGAATATTGGGGAAAATATAATTAATTTTGCCAATGTGGAGGGGTTAGATGGACATGGAAATTCTATTAAAGTGAGGTTGGAAGAATGAGTACGTTTAAAAGGGAAGACCTAAAAAATTTACAACCCTATGAAGTGGAAAAAGAAAAATATGAAATAAAGTTAGATGCTAATGAAAGCTTCATAGAATATGAAGAGAAAATAAAAGATGAAATGGCAAAGGTTATTAAAAAGGTAAGTTTAAATAGGTATCCAGATGGTTCTTGTGAAGAACTATGCAGATTGTATGGAAAGTACATAGGTGTAGATGAGTCTAATATAGTGGCTGGTAATGGGTCTGATGAACTTATTGGAGTTATAATGAATGCCTTTTTAAATAGGGGTGATACATTAGGAACGGTTTTTCCCGACTTTTCAATGTATAAAGTATACTCTCAACTATTAAGTATAAACTTCAAGGAAATATATGACTATACAATGGATGAAATATATGTTGATTTAATAATAGAAAATATAAATGAGTCTAAATGTGACCTATTTATTTTATCTAATCCTAACAATCCAACGGGTAAGATAATTGGCCGCAGTGACATAATAAAATTATTAAAGGGTGTAAATTGTCTAGTGGTTATAGATGAAGCATATATGGAATTTGCAAGTGAATCTGTGGTGGATCTAGTTAATGAATTTGAAAATTTAATAGTACTAAGGACTTGTTCTAAGGCTTTAGGTTTAGCTTTTTTGAGATTAGGATTTTGTATATGTAATAAGGCCTTAAAAAATGAAATCTTAAAGGCAAAGTCTCCCTTTAATGTGAGTGGATTAAGTGGAGAATTGGGGAAAGTAGTTTTTCAAAATAGGGAAGTAATATATGAAAATATAGATAGGCTATTAAAAGAAAGGGATAGGGTATATGAAAAATTAAAAGGTAATAAAAATCTACAGTGTGTAAAACCTAATGGAAACTTCATATTTATTAAAAGTGATTATGCAGATCGTATATATGAAAAACTTTTAGATAGGGGAATTAGAGTTCGTAATTTTAGTGGAAAATTGAAAGATTATTTCAGAATTACAATAGGAAGTGAAAAAGATAATGAAAGGCTTTTACATGAACTTTTGAAAATTTAGGAGAGGTTAAAATGAGTAGGATTGGGAAGTTAGAAAGAAAGACGGGAGAAACTGACATAAAGGTGGATATAAATCTAGATGGTAGTGGGAAGTATTTTGTAGATACGGGAATAGGATTTTTAGATCATATGCTGGAGTTATTTGCTAAACATGGAAACTTTGATTTAGATGTGAAGGCCAAAGGGGATTTAAATGTGGATTGTCATCATACTGTGGAAGATGTGGCTATTGGGTTAGGTTGTGCTATTAATAAAGCCTTAAAGAAAAATATTAAATTAAAGAGATATGCCACTGCCTATACACCTATGGATGAGACCTTGTCATTTATTTCACTAGATATAAGTGGAAGACCCTATTTAGTATTTAATGGTGAATTTACTGTGGAAACAATTGGAGATTTAGATACGGAAATGATAGAAGAGTTTTTTAGGAGTTTAGTATATAACAGTAAAATAACTGGCCACTTTAATATATTGTATGGGAAAAATAATCACCACAAGGCAGAAAGTCTGTTTAAAGGATTTGGGAGGGCCCTAAAGGAAGCTGTAATTATAGAAGATACTTTATTATCTACAAAGGGATCAATTGAAGTTTAAGGAGTGAGAATATGATTAGTGTAATAGATTATGGGATGGGGAACTTACAAAGTGTTTCCAATTCCCTAAATTATTTAGATATTCCCTTTATAATAACTAATAATAAAGAAGAAATAAAAAAATCCAAGGCCATATTAATTCCAGGGGTGGGAGCCTTTTATGATGCCATGAAAAATATGAAAGATATGGGTCTTGATAAACTTATTAAGGAAGAAAGTCGTAAAAAGGCCATATTAGGAATTTGTTTGGGGATGCAAATATTGTTTGAAAAGGGTCAAGAGGTAAAAGAAACAGAAGGATTAGGCCTATTAAAGGGAACTATTAAAAAGCTAGAAGTGGATTATAAGGTTCCCCATATAGGTTGGAATAATATAAAAATAACTAATAAAAACGAAATATTAAAGGATATAGATAATGAGTATGTGTATTTTGTTCACTCCTATTATGCAGATACATTAGATCCTGTGGTAGATGCCTATTGTGACTATGGAATAAAAATACCAGCCATAGTTAGTAAGGGAAATATATATGGTATGCAATTTCACCCTGAAAAAAGTGGAGCAGTAGGTATGAGATTATTAAGGAATTTTTGGGAGGGAGTAAAATGATAATATTTCCAGCTATAGATATAAAGGGAGGAAAGTGTGTAAGGTTATATCAGGGAGATTTTAATAAGATGGAAATTGTGGAAGATAATCCCTTGAGAATTGCTAAAGAATTTGAAATGTTAGGGGCAGAATTTTTACATATGGTGGATTTAGATGGAGCCCTAAAGGGGGAATCAGGAAATTTAGAGATAATGGGAAATATAGTTGAGAGTATAAACATTCCTGTTCAAATAGGTGGAGGAATTAGGCATATGAGCAAAGTGGAAAGATTAATGGATATGGGAGTTGCTCGTGTCATACTTGGGACTAGTGCCATTAGGGATAAGGAATTTTTAATAAAAGCTTTAGAGAAATATGGAAATAGGGTGGCCGTTGGAATAGATGCTAAGGATGGTTATGTGGCAGTGGATGGATGGACTGATGTGAGTTCTATCAATTATATAGATTTTGCTAAGGAAATGGAAAATATAGGAGTTAGGACTATTATATATACAGACATTAGTAAGGATGGAACACTAAAGGGGCCTAATGTGGATGGGTTGGTTAAACTAAAGGAAAATACAAATATGCATATAGTAGCATCAGGGGGAATAAGTTCTTTGGATGATTTAAAGACTTTAAGGGAGAAGGATTTTTATGGTGCCATAGTAGGTAAGGCCATATATAAGGGGAAAGTAAAGTTGGATGAGGCTATTTTCATTAATAAGTGAATTGTTTTAAGTTGAGGTATGTGGACTTACTTGGGTAATATGAGTAAAAATGTTTAGAAGTTAAGTTACTATGGATTTCTGGTGTATAAACTTGCTTTATGCGGGCCTATTTCAGGAAAATATATTGAAAATCTTTTCCACCCAAGTCCTTGTCACAAGCCAAAGTGTGAATCTTCGTAGATAGGTTCACGTGTCATGCTGGAGTAGCATATGCTGTTGTGACGTTCCAGGGTTCCAAAGATTTTCAATATATTTTCCCTTATAGGCAAGTTACTGTATAAGGAAAGTTTAGTGCTGATAAATCTAGATATAATAAATTGATTAAAAGATCAGAAAGAGTTATGAGAGTGGAGGGATGATTGAGGTGCTTACTAAGAGAATAATTCCCTGTTTGGATGTGAAGATGGGGAGGGTTGTTAAGGGGGTAAACTTTGTGGGACTTGAGGATGTGGGAGATCCTGTGGAAATTGCTAAGGAGTATAATGGGCATAAGGCAGATGAAATCGTGTTTTTAGACATAACTGCATCTAAAGAAGGTAGAAATATTATGTTAGATGTGGTGAGAAATACGGCTAAGGAAGTGTTTATTCCACTGACTGTAGGTGGAGGAATAAGTACAGTGGAGGATATGAAAAATATATTGAGGGCTGGGGCTGATAAGGTATCTATAAATTCTAGTGCTGTTAGAAATCCTAAGTTAATAACAGAGGGAGCTAAAATATTTGGAAGTCAAGCCATAGTAGTGGCCATAGATGGGAAAAGGAGAGCAAATGATAAGGGATGGAATGTGTATGTAAAAGGTGGAAGTGTAGATACGGGTATGGATTTAGTACAGTGGGCTAAAAAGGTAGAATCCCTTGGGGCTGGAGAAATACTTTTAACTAGTATGGATGGAGATGGAACTAAAGGTGGATTTGACATGGAGCTTACAAAGGCTGTCTGTGATGGAGTTAATATACCTGTAATAGCTTCTGGTGGATGTGGTAAAATAGAGGATTTTCATGAAGTCTTTGACAAATGTAATGTGGATGCAGCCTTAGCAGCTTCTATTTTTCACTACAGGGAATCTACTGTAAAAAAGGTTAAAGAATATTTGAATGAAAAAAACATTCCTGTAAGGTTGTGATTAATATGAATGAATACAATATAGATTTTTCAAAGGGATTAGTTCCCGCTATTATACAAGATTATGAAAGTGGGAAAGTTTTAATGTTAGCTTACATGAACGAAGAATCTTTTAAAAGGACTATAGATACTAAAAAAACTTGGTTTTACAGTAGGTCTAGACAAAAGTTATGGAACAAGGGAGAGTCATCAGGAAATTTTCAGCATGTGAAGGAAGTTTATATTGATTGTGATAGGGATACTATTTTAATAGGGGTAAAGCAAGATGGAGTAGCCTGTCATACGGGAACAAAATCTTGTTTCTATACTAAAATATTAGGGTGATTATATGGAGAATAATATACTTAAAGGTCTATATGAGACAATAGAAAATAGAAGGGATAATCCTAAAGAGGGTTCATACACTTCCTATTTGTTTGAAAAGGGAATAGATAAAATATTAAAAAAAGTTGGAGAAGAATGTACTGAAACCATAATAGAGGCTAGTAAGGGTAATAGAGATAACTTAAAAGAAGAAATAGGAGATTTAGTATATCATCTTATGGTACTTATGGTTCAAATGGATGTAGACTTAGATCATATAGGTAATATACTAGCCATTAGGCATAAGATACAAAACAATAAGAAACCAGAGAGAAAAGAAATAGAAAAATGGTAAAAAGCATATAAAAAAATATAATAATTATTTGCCATATAGAAAAAAATACTAATATAATGTTAGTATTTTTTTCTATATGTCTATGAGTAGGCTCTTCCAAGCTGGAAAAGAGACAATTTTTGTGATATATTTGTATAAATGGAATAAATACATGCGTCTTTCTAGTACAATATGTACTATTAGGTCCCATTATATAAAGATTATATTTAAACTTAAAAGGAGTTGTTAGACGATGGAGAATAATCATGTTCCTTCAAATTTTATAAGGAATATAATTATTGATGATTTAAAGTCAGGAAAACATAAGGAAATAGTCACACGTTTCCCACCAGAGCCAAATGGCTATTTACATATAGGCCACGCAAAGGCCATATGCTTAAACTTTGAACTGGCAGATGAATTTCAAGGTAAGACTTATTTACGTTTTGATGATACTAATCCAGTAAAAGAAGATGTGGAATATGTTGAGTCTATAAAAAAAGATGTAGAGTGGTTAGGGTTTCATTGGGATGGATTATATTATGCATCAAACTATTTCCAAGAAATGTATGATAGAGCCCTATTATTAATTAAAAAGGGTAAAGCCTTTGTATGTGATTTAACTGCTGAGGAAATTAGAGAATATCGTGGATCTTTAACGGAACCAGGTAAGGAAAGTCCTTATAGAAATAGATCTGTGGAAGAAAACTTAGATTTATTTGAGCGTATGAAAAAGGGTGAATTTGAAGATGGAGAAAAGGTATTAAGAGCTAAGATTGATATGGCTTCTCCTAATTTAAATATGAGAGATCCTGTTATCTATCGTACAGTTCATACAACTCATCATAACACGGGAGATGACTGGTGTATTTATCCTATGTATGATTATGCCCATCCACTAGAGGATGCCATAGAGGGAGTAACCCATTCATTATGTTCATTAGAGTTTGAAGATCATAGACCACTTTATGATTGGGCTGTAAGAGAATGTGAAATGGAATGTGTGCCAAATCAATACGAATTTGCAAGACTTAACATGACAAATACGGTTATGAGTAAGAGAAAATTAAAATTATTAGTAGATGAAAATGTGGTAGATGGATGGGATGACCCAAGAATGCCTACTATATCGGGTCTTAGAAGAAGAGGATATACTCCTGAGTCCATAAGAACCTTTGCTAAGGAAATTGGAATTGCTAAAAATAACTCTACTGTAGATTCTCAAATGCTTGAGCATTTCATAAGGGAAGACTTAAAGTTAAAAGCTCCTAGAACTATGGGTGTATTAAGACCTCTTAAAGTAGTTATAACAAACTATCCAGAAGATCAAGTAGAAATGCTTGAAGCAGAAGTTAACCCAGAGAATCCAGAAATGGGAACTAGAATGATTCCATTCTCAAGAGAAATATATATAGAACAAGAAGACTTCATGGAAGAACCTCCAAAGAAGTATCATAGATTATACCCTGGAAATGAAGTAAGATTAAAGCATGCATACTTCATTAAGTGTAATGATGTGATTAAAGATGAAGATGGAAATATAGTAGAAATTCACTGTACGTATGACCCAGAAACTAAGAGTGGTACAGGATTTACTGGAAGAAAAGTAAAGGGTACGCTTCACTGGGTAGACGCTAAGAGTGCGTTACCAACTGAATTTAGATTATATGAACCACTATTATTAGATGAAGCACAAGAATCAGGAAAAGATTTCTTAGATTGTATAAACCCTAACTCTATGGAAATATTACAAGGTTTCATTGAGCCAAATATGGCTGAATCAAAGGCACAAGACAAGTTCCAATTTTTTAGACATGGATATTTTAACGTGGATTCTAAGTACTCTAATGATGAAAAATTAGTATTTAATAGAATTGTAGCTTTAAAGAGTTCTTTCAAAATTAAAAAATAGATAAGACAAAGATGTGGCTAAAATTAGTCACATCTTTTTAATTATTTAGATGGAATTTTTCATATAAGGGAGAGGTGAATTTAACCTATGTCTTGGTGATACTAAAAGACTAAGAAATAATTTTTTTATATTTTGCAACAAAGTCTGTTACTAATGGGTACTTTATGCTTATTGTAAAAAAATGTATAATTATGTTAAAATGTAGAGAGAAATGAGTGCTTAAATAATATACAATAGCATATTTGTATAGGAAGATTATTTATACATATTTTCATTGAAAAGTTAATTTATTAGAGAATACAAGTAATTAACTATTAATTTTTCCATAAAAAAATAAGACTAAAATAATTAGTAAATTTAGATTAAGGAGATAGGAAAATGGATGAAAGTTTACTAAAGGGACAAAGAATGGTTGGGTTAAGTATAGTTATTGGGATACTATTTGGAATTGTTAATATTATAATGCTTATAAATATATTAAGCTTAGACATATCAAATATTACTATAGTAGCACTCATAATAATAAATGAGATAATAATTGGAATTATAGGAATGAAACTATATAAAGGACATGAATGGGCAAGATGGGTTATGATAGTATTCTTTCTATTAGGAATAATTCTTTCTTTAAAGGATTTTCAATTAAAGGTGGGATATATATTTTGGGAAGATAATATGAATACTCTAAGCCCTAATACGATTTTTGTAGTTATAAATACAATTGTAATGTTACAGTTTATATTCCATAAATCTGTTAAAAGGTTTATGGCGTATAAAAGGAAAGAAAGATGTAATACGAATTCTAGTGCCAATAACACACCAGAAGCATTAGTTATGAAAGAGAGAGCTAGAAATTTTGGCATGTACATATGCTATATATTAGGATTGGCAATAGTACTTGCATTTGCTGAAGGTGGACATATGTGGATCAGTTTTATTTTTTTTATTATAGTGGTGGGAGCATTTAAGATAAGTTTTTATATATTTCCCATAAAAAAATAAAATTAATATGGTTTTGTCCAAAATAAGGGAATGTAAACCCCAGTGTATTTCTTATGTAGTAGCTGTAAATCTTTATAAAAGGAGTATATAAACGTGAAGATGAGTAGATGGAAACTTTATGGAAGATGTAAAAAGATCGTTAATTATTATTTACAAATAGGATTTATGCTTACTATAATATCTGTGGTTATTGGTTACATGCTTACAAAGGATGATGTTGTACGGTTCGTAGTACTAGTAGCATTAACAATCATAGCCATGAGTTGGAATTGTGCTGAAGGATATTATAAATATTTACACGATATATTATTTAGAAAAGTATCAAAAGAAGTACTGTACGTATTTTCTTACCATAATTCAAAAAGACTATCCGATAAAGAAGATTGGATTATTGAGAAAATACGATCTTATAAAATGAAACGTGTAACAATGCGCTTTTATACTGAGTATCAGCAAAGTGTAATCGAGCATAATCGTCGAATGAATGAGATAAAAGCACCTAAGAGAAAAAGAAAGTGTTTAACAAATCCAGGTCCTAAAGTATTTGAGTGTTTTTGTGTACCCATGTGTAAAGACTTTAAAAAGGAAGATAAAATAGAAATATGTTATTTAAAAGGAAGTAATACAATAGTAGAGCTAAAAAAACTACCAAAAGAAGAATTGAATGTTGAATTGTGTTTAGAGAAAAAAGATCAGGCTCTAGAAGAAGTAGAAAAGGACTATAAGTTGAAGAAAATAATAGGAACAATTATTTTTACTAGTATTTGTATATGTATGTATTTATTTTTATGTTTAATAGCTATTGTTGTGGGTGCATATTGAAATAGAGTATATGAGCCTATTGTATATAAAATATATTCTACTAGATTTAATAGGGAATGATTTACAGGGGGGGAATTGTAAAAAAACGAAGCATTATGAACCTATATGAAAAATTTACAATGGGACAAAAAATTTATTCAAAGATGAAAGAAGGTAAAGAGATGAAAAGAAAGAACATAATTTATTTTGTATTAATATTGGCTATGGGGATTTTAATTTCAGGTTGTAGCCTTAGTAAAAGTACTAGTAGTGAATCGACTAAAATAGAAGTACTTGATTTTTCTCAAAAGGTGAATTTGAAAAAGGCAAGTAAACCTATTAAAGAAGATGCTAATATACTTTTTGTAGGTAATAGTTTTACCTTTTGTAATGACTTACCAAGTACATTTTTAAATCTTGCTGAAAGTGGTGGATTCACACCAAATGTTAGTGAACTCTCTGAAGGAGGATATAGACTTGAATTATTTGCTGACCCTAATGATGAATTGGGGAGTCTATTAACTTCAGCTTTAAATGATAGTAAATGGGATTATGTAATATTACAAGAGCAAAGTCGAATTCCAACCTTTGAAAATATGACAGAAGAAGTCATGTATCCTAATGCAAGAAAATTAGATGAAATGATAAAAAAAGCAGATGGACAAACTGTATTCTTCATGACATGGGCCTATAAAAATGGAGATAATATTGATGGTGGAAATATAAAAGTATCAACTACACGTGAAGAAATGCAAACACAATTAGCTAATAGTTATATTAAAATAGCTGATGAATTAGATGCTATGATGGCACCAGTAGGGATAGCATGGATGAGGGCAGCTGAAAAATATCCTAATATTGAACTTTGGGATGAAGACCTGAAACATCCATCACCAGCAGGTACATATCTTTCTGCATGTGTTTTCTATGGATTATTATTTGATGAAAGTCCAGTTGGTTTAAATTATTATGGTGATGTGGAAGAAGAAACAGCTAAAGTTTTACAACAAATCGCAAAGGATATAATTTTTCAATAATTAAGTAAAATGCTTGTATACTAGCAAAGTATACAAATATGTGCCATGATTACATGAAAATGCATATATGAGAAGTAAAAATTGTTAGTAGACTGTGAACGAGGCAAGATATGCTAAAATCTTATTAAGATGTGCAGATTTTGTGCAAATCCACATATATAGGCAAAAGTAGTTTTGAAAATCAATAAATTAAAGAACTGGGGCTTGTTCAGAATCTGTTTTTATAGGTAATGAACTATACTATGATAATGGTGTAATGTGAGTATTTTATGGGAAACTTAAGCACTCTGACTCTTATCTTTATGATAGGGGTTGGGAGTGCTATTTTCATTTTAAAAGGATATTTTTACCAATAAAGACACTCTCAGTAAATGATTCAATTATATATGCCTAACATATATAGCGCATATTGTTATACCACTATAGATTTCTGGTGTATAAACTTGCTTTATGCGGGCCTATTTCAGGAAAATATATTGAAAATCTTTTCCACCCAAGTCCTTGTCACAAGCGAAAGTGTGAATCTTCGTATATAGGTTCACGTGTCATGTTGGAGTAGAATAGGATGTTGTGACGTTCCAGGGTTCCAAAGATTTT
>NZ_JAOART010000053.1 GCF_025210435.1 Anaeromicrobium sp. | reverse complement strand
GTTGTTAGTTACAGAATAAGTAAATATTTTCTTTAAATGGTAATCAATTGGTTACCTATAGTTATTATGATTTATTTTGTTATGTTATATTATTCCAGTAAAAAACAAGCTGAAATCTATGCTAAATTTAACTGAATTACATAATAATTACTGGAATTATATTTCCAAATTTGTTGTGATTGTTTGTACAAATTTTACGTAACTAAAAAAAGGGGGGATTTCATGAACAAAAGTATACTATTTGTAGATGATGAAGAGCAAATCTTGAGATCTTTAAATCGATTGTTCTTAGATACAAATCATGAGATTTTTTTAGCTTCTAATGGGGAAGAAGCTCTTGGGATCCTTGATTCTAGGCATATTGATCTTATTATAACGGATATGAAAATGCCTTCTATGGATGGCTATAAACTGTTAAAAATAGTAAAAAACAAATATCCCAAGGTCTTAAGGCTTGCCCTTAGTGGTTATACGGACAACAACAAAGTTATGGCAGCCTTAGAAAATAATTTGGCAAAACTATATGTTTTTAAACCCTGGAATAATGACAACCTCCTATCAATTATTGATAGGATATTTAAATTTGAAGATACGTTGAAAAGTAAAAATTTACTTAACTTAATAAATAACTTAGATGATATTCCAACACTTCCATCACTTTATACAAAAATATGTAGTTTAATTGACATGGATGCGGGTATGGGTGAAATTTCAAAAAAAATAGAAGAGGACCAAGCCATATCTTCAAGAATATTAAGGGTTACAAACTCAGCTTTTTACGGTTCAAAAACTGGATCTGTTAAGGATGCTATCATGTATTTAGGTCTATCTAACCTTAAAAATATTGTACTATCTAATAGTGTCTTTAGTTCTTCAAAATTGAATCCTTTTATAAGAGATTTATTATGGGAACATGTGAATTTAACTAATCAACTGGTACTTTATATATACCAAAAATTATTAGATAAAAAAATACCTAAAACCTATGAATCTGCTGGATTATTACATGATATTGGCAAAGTAGTATTGCTTAGTAATTTTAACGAAAAATATGAAACTATATTCAAAGAAATTTTGGACAAAGGGGAACTAAAAGTAATGCCCCTTGAAAAGGAAGTTCTAGGTGTTAGTCATGAAGAAATTGGGGCATATCTTTTAGATTGGTGGGAAATTCCACATCCCATTGTGGAATCCGCTTTATTTCATCATGATCCTTTAAATGAAAGAATCATTAACAAAGAATTAGTTTGTGCTGTACATATTGCCGAATATTACTCATGGAAATTATTAAATTACACTCAATTTAGTACTGGCCTGATGGAAGAATCCTTTAATATTTTAAATATGAAAAAGGAAAACTTTGAAAAAGCACTCCTTGAATTCGAATCATAAAAACCATTAGATAAAGGGGGGGAAATCTACATAATAGCATGTAGAGAACACTATGAAAAAAAATACAGTCTTATTTGTAGATGATGATAAACATATTATTAATTCATTGCGCAGAGGTTTAATAGATGAAAAATATGAACAGGAATTTGCACACAGCGGTGAAGAAGCTCTTAAAATAATGGAGAATAAAAAAATTAGTGTTATTGTTACAGACATGAGAATGCCTAAAATGAATGGATTAACCCTATTAAAGATTATCAGTGAAAAATATCCTGATATAGTAAAATTAGTTTTAAGTGGATATACACAACTACCACAAATACTTACAACTATAAACCAGGTAAATATATTTAAATTCCTTACAAAACCTTGGAATTTAAATGAAGATCTCATTCCTGTCATCAGGCAATCCGTTGAATATTATAATATGGTCTCTGAAAGAGAACAGATGAAAGCAGAAATTGAGAAAAAAAATGAACTATATACTAAAATGTTAAAATCCACAAATGAAAAATTCTCAACCATGTCTAATGACTATGAAAATATTAAAATTCTTAATAGAAGTATTTTTCATTACTTGAAAACTTTATCTTCTAAAGGAAACACAGAACTCTTTAATGAGCACTTAGGTTTTATTGAAGAACTAAACTCAAGATATATGAATACATTACCCTCTGTAAAAACATATTTTCAGAAAGAAAAGGTAGTAGGAGAATTAAATAACTATATTTCACAAAATTATCCTGATTCTTCAATTAAACTTATTGAGAAGGATGAAAATGGTATTGATTTTTATGGAAACTATAGGTTACTCATAACCTTTCTTATATTATTCATAAAATATGCCAAAAAATATTATAACTCATTAAAATTCACTATTTCTGGGAAATCCACTGAAGAATCTCCTAAGTTATTTTTTGTTATTGAACTTTTGGAAAATCAATCTTCAGAAGATAATTTTATTCTTTTAGTACCTTTATTTAACGCATTTTATTCCATGATCAATGGAAAATTTGAAATAATAAAAAATGATTTAGATTATAAGATTCTATCCTTTAAAATAGATTTTTAATTTAAATATTAACTAGAAAATATCCATCCTTTAATGGATTTCTTCAAAATCATGACCACCCGTCGAACGGGTGGTTTGCTTTAGCCCTAGAAGGGCATGTTGCTCGCCGTGTCTTAAGACACATTGAAAGGTCTGCCAACCGCTTTCCTTCTCAGGCTACCCCTAAAGGGGTTATTTTTTCTTGC
>NZ_JAOART010000052.1 GCF_025210435.1 Anaeromicrobium sp. | reverse complement strand
AAATCTACTGAAATTAGCTATATAATTTTGGTACTTATGTGAGGTCGGTGCGACCTTGTTAGCTTGGGTAAACTTGGCACGTTGGTGCTATTGACCAAGAAGCTCCCACTTCAACCGTTAGGTAAGTGGAGAGTAGTTCACTAATAAATTATATTAATAAATTATATTAATAAACTCCTAGTTCGCATGAATTGGGGGTTTTAATTATGTTAGGCATATGAAAAAGGGAAGAAGGCCATAATGGAGTATTTAAACAAAGGTGGAATTACTATAAAAGGGAAATCAGAAACCGTTGTAGAACTATGAACAGAGAGGGAAAAAATGAATAGGGCATATAAAGTAGAAATACTTTCAATATTCAAAGTACTTATATTTTATAATATGTTAATTCCTTATGTATCATATAGGCTAGGAGAGAAGGAAGTTTAGAATGGGGGGCGTGTATGAATCGTATAGTTGGTATAAGAGGGGGAGGCCCTATAGCTACTGCTATAGGGTGTCATTTATATAAAAGTGGATTTAGAGTTATAATATTTGAAAAGAAAAAACCCACTACTACTAAAAGGAAGGTATCCTTTGCAGAGGCCGTATATGAAAAGGAAGTAAGAGTAGAAGGGGTTTTGGCCACTTTGACAGATAACATAGAGAAAGCCATAGAAAGAAGCAAAGATCATGTGTCAGTTTTAATAGATGAGATAGGAAGAGAATTGTATCATGAAGATATAACCATAGTAATAGATTCTATACTTGCCAATAAAAACTTTGGGACAAATAAAATAATGGGAAAATTAGTTATTGGAATTGGATCTGGATTCATGGCAGGAGAAGATGTGCACGCCATAATAAATCCTAATAGGGGCAGTGAGTTAGGAAGGATCTCATATGAAGGGACACTAGAGAAAATAGAATATATGAATTGTGAGTATGAAATTAAAGCAAATAATAATGGGAGAATAAAGGTTTTAAAGGATATAGGTAATTCTGTTAAAAAGGGAGATATAATTGCATATGTAGGAGAAGATGAAATAGTAGCTCATAGGGATGGGATTATAAGTGGCATGATAAGAAATAATTTTAAAGTAGAGAAGGATATGGAAATAGCCTATATAGATCCCCATGATCATATTAAGAAATGTATAAATATAAGTAGCCATGGAAGAGTTATAGGAACTAGTGTATTTCAGTGTGTATGTGTGTTTCTTAATAAATATGAAATTTAAAAACATAATATTTGAAAGATATGGAAATAATACAAGGGTACATGAGCGTATAATTAACTAAGGGTAATTATTAAATAACTTCATGGAGAGTGGCTATTCTATTTTAATATGTGAAATTTCTTATTAGTTTTATAGGAAAGTAGTATTTTATAGATATGATCATACTTCCATGATGAATAATATGGGGGTTTACTATGATCGGTTTTCAATACTATAGACCTGACAACTTAGAGATAGCTAGTGAAATGTTAATCAAAAATGGCATATACACCCATATATTGAATGGGGGAACTGATTTAATAGAAAGAATAAAAGATGAAACGGTTAAAGCAGATATATTAGTAGATATAAAAGGAATAGAGACTCTTCATGAAATTGATTTTTGTGAAGATGATGGATTATACATAGGAGCCTGTGTCACCCTAAAGGATTTGATAAATAGTAGTATAGTAAAAGAAAAGTACAGAATATTAATAGATAGTATGGAATCCATAGGAACAGAGAGAATAAGGAAAAGGGGAACAGTAATAGGAAATATTTGCAATGGGTCCTATTTGGGAGACACCCTTACAACTTTAATTATATTAGATACGGAAGTTATGATATATAGTTATTCAAGGGGAGAAAGGCAGATACCAATAGATGATTTTCTTACATGGACTGGAACCACATCATTAAAAAGAGGCGAAATAGTAAGGGGTATTAAAATACCTTACAATGGGTATATAGATGGTGGATTCATAAAAATATATAAAAATAAGAATCAATTATCCATAGCTAATTTATCCATAGGGAAAATTAATGATGAATATAGAATAGCCTTTTATATGCCAGGTACTACTCCTATTAGAATAAGGGAAGTGGAAGAATTTTTAAATGGAAGAGAAGTAACAGAATATGATATATATAAGGTAGCTAAGATTGCAGAAAAGAAACTGTTAGAAAAGGATTCCTTTAACTTACTGAAAAAGGAAGACATAAAACAAATAAAGGATTTAATTAAATACGTCTTTTTAGCATTTTCAAAAAAACCTGATTAATCGGGTTTTTTTAGTTTGTTCAATTTTTTACATATGAAAATATAATATTTAAGAAAAATAGGAAAGTAGTTCTAAATCATGTTTTTTCATGCCAAAAAAAATTAAATAGGAGAAAGGGAAAGGAATAATACGAAAAACAAAATAACTATACAATAGATGAAATTAAATTATGAATAGGATGCTTGTCATATATTTAAAAGATAATGCATAATATACTATATGTGGTATGTGAAAAAAGAAAAGAACACTATAGGAGGGGTATTGTGTCAATAACGAAGGTCCAAAAGAGAAATGGGGAGATTGTGGATTTTGACCCCATCAAGATAAAAGAAGCCATATTTTCTGCTGCTAAATCAGTGGATGGAAAGGATGAAATGGCAGCAAAAAAATTAGCTAATATAGTAATTGACATAATAAATGAAAGTCACGGAGCTAGTATCCCCACTGTGGAGGATATACAAGATATAGTTGAAAAGGTATTAATCGAAGAAGGCCATGCTAAAACAGCAAAGGCATTTATTTTGTATAGAAAAAAGCATGAAGAAATAAGAGAAGTAAGAAATTTATTTATGGACGCTGAAAAAATGGTAGAAGAGTATGTGAATCTTCAGGATTGGAGAGTAAATGAAAATGCCAATATGGGCTTTTCACTTCAAGGTCTTAATAATCATATAGTAGAGAGTATTACTAAAAAATATTGGCTAAATAAAATATATAAAAAAGAGCTGAGGGATGCCCATATAAAGGGGGATCTACATATACATGATCTAGGCTTACTAGCTCCCTATTGCTGCGGGTGGGACCTAGAAGGATTCTTAAGAAAGGGATTTAAAGGAGCTAAGGGAAAAATAGAATCAAAACCCCCTAAACATTTTGAATCTGCTTTAGGACAATTAGTAAATTTATTATATACCCTTCAAGGAGAATCGGCGGGAGCACAGGCCGTATCTAGTATAGATACATATTTTGCACCATTTATATATTACGATAATTTAGATTATGAACAGGTGAAAGGTGCCATTCAAAGATTTGTATTTAACTTAAATGTACCCACAAGAGTTGGATTTCAAACTCCCTTTACAAATATAACCCTAGATATTACTCCCCATCCATTAGTTAAAAATCAAGGAGTAATAATAGGTGGAGTAAAAATGGAGAAAACATATAAAGAGTTTCAAAGGGAAATGGATATGTTTAACAGGGCCTTTTGTGAAGTGATGATGGAAGGTGATGGAGCAGGAAGGGCCTTTAGTTTCCCTATTCCTACTGTAAATATAACAGATGATTTTCCATGGGATTCAGAAGCGGTTAACTCTATTATGGAGATGACAAGGAAATTTGGTACGCCTTATTTTGCAAATTTTTTAAACTCTGATATGTCTCCAGAAGATATAAGAAGTATGTGCTGCCGATTACGTATTGATAACAGAGAACTTAGAAAAAGGGGTGGGGGATTATTTGGAGCAAATCCCCTAACTGGATCTATAAATGTAGTAACATTAAATATGGCTAGAATAGGATATACTTCTAAGACTATAGAAGAATTTAAAAAGCAGGTAAGAGTCCTAATGGAAAAGGCTAAAATTATATGTGAGGAGAAGAGAAAAGCCCTAGAAGAATACATGGAATCAGGACTTTATCCCTATTCGAGATTTTATTTACAAGGAGTTAAATCATCTACAGGGGAATATTTTAAAAATCACTTCTCTACTATTGGATTAAACGGTATGAATGAAGCCTGTGTCAACTTATTAGGAGTAGATATTACTACAGAAGAAGGTAATGAATTTGCAGTGGAAGTTATGGAATTTATGAATAAGGTTATACAAATATTCCAAGAGGAAACGGGTAGCCTTTGGAACCTAGAAGCATCTCCAGCAGAAGGAGCCACTTATAGGTTTGCACGAATTGACAAAAAAATGTATCCAAACATATTTACTCAAGGAGAAAAGGAACCCTATTATACTAACTCTACTCAATTACCAGTAGGTCATACTAATGACATATTTGAAGCCATAGAGCTACAAGAAAAATTGCAAACCCTATATACGGGAGGAACGGTTTTTCATGGATTCATAGGTGAGGAGATAGAAAATATAGAAGTTTGTAAGACTTTAATAAAGAGAATAATGAAAAATAGTTCTATTCCGTATATTACTATTACGCCAACATTTTCTATATGTGATGAACATGGATATATATCAGGAGAACACTATAACTGCCCTATATGCAACGAAGAGGCGGAAGTTTGGACTAGGGTAGTAGGTTTTCACAGACCAGTTCAGGCGTGGAATAAGGGAAAGAAAGAAGAATATAAGGATAGGGTAGAGTACTCTTGTAAAAAGAGCTTAGAAGATAAAAAGGTTATAAGGGTCGTATAAGATGAACATATTAGGTCATGAAAAAACTTCATTTATTGATTATCCAGGAAAGATATGCACCATGTATTTTGTAGGTGGATGTAATTTAAAATGTGGCTATTGCCATAATAAGGATTTGGTTGAAAATAAGGGAGTACCTATTTTACAAAGTCATATATTTGAGTTTTTAAAAAAGAGAAAAAAGTACATAGATGGAGTATGCATATCTGGTGGAGAACCTACTTTATATGAAGAATTATATGACTTTATAGTTTATATAAAAAAAGAAGGATTATTAGTCAAACTAGATACTAATGGAACAAATCCAAGTATCCTAAGAAAATTAATAGATGAAAATATAGTTGATTATATAGCCATGGATGTTAAAGCACCCATGAAAAAATACCATAGTGTGACTAATGTGGTAGTTAATGTGGATAAGATAAAGGAAAGCATAAACTTATTAACAACTTCTAATATGGACTATGAATTTAGAACTACAGTATGTAAAGAATTAGTAAGTAGGGAAGATATATTAGAAATTGCTAATGAGTTGAAGGGGAGTAATAGGTATATAATACAAAACTTTAGGGATAGGGACACGGTCTTAGAAGGTAAAAATAAATTTACTTCATATAATAAGGAAGAATTAGAATGTATAAAAGAAGAAATAAAGGATTATTTTAATGAAATAAAAATAAGATAGTTAGGTATATTAAAGGGGTATGATTATAAATCATACCCCTTTAATATATATGGAGAAAGTGATAAAATTTAGGGAGTAGAATAGTTTAGTTTTTAGGAGAGGTTAAAAATGAGAAAGTTAATCTTATGCTTATTAGTTATAATACTTATGACTAATATTTCTTATGCTAATGCAGGTCCTTGGACTTATGATGGAGCTCCAGTTCTTAATCCTGTTCCATATGAAAATAATAATGTGGAAGTGTTAAATGAGGAAATAGAATTCAATATAGATAAGAAGGATCTAGATATGGCTCATGTGAACGTGAATTATAGGATGAAAAATAATTCTGATAAAGGAGAAGAAATAAATATGTGCTTTCCTTTTGTGAGTAAAGGGATTAATTTGAAAAATCAATCTGTAAAAATAATCTATAATGGTGCAGCCATAGATAGTGAAATTAAAGTGCTTAAGGATTTAAGATTTGATCATGAAGAAGGGTTAAAGGGAAAGGCCATATATAAGGATAATATTAATAAAAATTTATCCTTTTCACACATAATAGGAGAAGTAAATAATACAGAAGAAACTTATGGGGATTTATGCGAAAATGTCATTTATGTAATTTTATTTAAGGTTAGAATGGAACCTAAAGAAGAAAATACTTTAAATATAAGCTACGTACAAAAAAGTGGAAGTAGTAGAGTTGATTCTAAAAGTAGCTATATTTATAATAGATTTGATTATTATTACTTTTTAGAACCTGCATCCTATTGGAAAAGTTTTAAAGACTTGAATATAAAGATAATAGCTCCCAAGGGAACGGAAATTTTTAATAGTTCATTAGCCTTAGAAAAGGAAAAGAATATATACATAGGTAACTTTAAAAGATTACCAAAGGAAAATTTTACATTTCAAGTGGTAAGTTTAAAGGATACTAAAGGTTATTTGGGATTTAAAGAAATGGTATTAACTATAATAATGTTATTTTTAATAGGAAAAATATTCATATATATTAAAAGGAAGAAGGGCAGATAATCATCTAGCCCTTTTATTTATCTATACCTTCCCTATTAGGAATCCCTTGTGTGTAATAATGTTTTATTTCCTTCATTTCTGTAACTAAGTCAGCCTTTTTTATAATACTATCAGGTGCATATCTACCTGTTAATATTAATTCTATATTGTCTGGTTTCTCATCTATCAGTTTAAGGACATCTTTTTCCTTTAGTAATTTTAAGTATATGGCTATATTTATTTCATCTAATATAATAATATCGTATTTGTTTTCCTTGTATATATTTAAAATATAATCTATTCCTTCATATGCAGATTTTATATCATCTTCATTAGGTTCCCTTATTAAAAAGCATCCATTTCCAAATAATTTTACCTTAATATGAGACTCTAATAATTTTAATGTTTTAATTTCGCTATATTCCATAGATTTTATGAATTGCCCCAAAAAAACTTTTTTTCCTGCACCGTAGGCCCTCATAATAATACCTAATGCTGCGGTTGTTTTTCCTTTTCCGTTTCCTGTATACACATGGATACAACCCTTTGACATTAAATCACATCCTTTTGTTCATATATATAATTATATACTGAAAACATAAAAGGTTACTAGAAAATTTACCTTAGTAGGTGGGTTGATGTACACGGATATATTTGTTAGTCACAAATAGTAGGGACCAGGATTGTTGAGAAATTGTTAAGAATATTGTGATATAATGTAATAAAAGGTAGAAAATGTAAAAAAGAGGTGGGGAAATGTTGAAATTTACAACGACAAATAGAATAGGTTTTATTGGGAAAGCAACAGAATTACTAGTATTCCTAAAATATCTATCATCTACATACCCTAAAATAAAAGATATTAAACAAGTTAAATACTACAGTTGATAGATTCATTATATGGAAAGAGTAATGGCAGAGGATTAAAAGGGATGGAGGCATATATAATTAAAGGAGAAAGATACAATGGATGAGAGATGTGATAAAATGTTATATGATAAAGAAAATATTCAGGGTGAATTTACTGAATATGAAGGTGGATTGATTAAATTAGAAAATGAAAAATTGATGAATTATATAGCTACTATGAGAGCAGAAAAAAAGAAAAAATCATTTTGGAATAAAATATTTAGTAAGTAAAGGAAAGAATAATTATCAAAGGCATAGTTTTTTAGAGTGTAATTATTCTTATAAAAATTTTGTTTAATAAAATAGGAGTTAGAGAATGAAGAAGAAAATAAAGAGTATTTATAGAAGTAATTTTGATTATGAAGAGGATGATTATGATAGATTGGTAAATCATAGGAAGATAAAAGGTGCTTACAAGTCCTTTACCAATAAGGCTACCATGAAGAAGTTAGAGTTTGATTATGAGGAAGATCCATTTGAACCCACAAAATAGAAATTGACAAAGGGTTAGTTCTGTGTTAAATTAGTATATGTTCCTTCGAGAACATGTCCTTGACAGTGAAGTGGTGAAATGTTAAACTGTTAAAAGACAGCAAGAACAAAATAAAAAAAGTTCTTGACAGTTTGAAACAAAAATGATAAGATTTAATAGTCGTCGCAATAAAGCGATGAAACAAATTGAACTTTGAAAACTAAACAGTATAAGAATTTAAGCCAGCTTAAGTAATTAAATAAATGACTGGATAGGAATTGATTTGATTACGATATGAGTAACCACGAGAGTGGTGTACGAATTTTAAATACAACCTTTTTAAAAAGGTAACGTTAATTTTGTAATAGAGCAGTCACAATGGTGACAAAAACTTTTATTTGAGAGTTTGATCCTGGCTCAGGATGAACGCTGGCGGCGTGCCTAACACATGCAAGTCGAGCGTGAAGCTCTTT
>NZ_JAOART010000051.1 GCF_025210435.1 Anaeromicrobium sp. | reverse complement strand
GATTTATGAACTATAAACTTTTCTCATATAGTAACTTGCCTACAAGGGAAACTATTGAAAATTTTTGGAACCCTGGAACGTCACAACATCCTATGCTACTCCAACATGACTCATGAACCTATCTACGAAGATTCACACTTTCGCTTGTGACAAGGACTTGGGTGGAAAAGATTTTCAATAGTTTCCTGAAGTAGGCTCACATAAATTAAGTTATTTATTACCAACCTAGAAGTTTAAACTTCTCTATTGCAACTTTCTTCACATCTTCCATTGGTTTTACAAATAGTTTTAATCGGTCGAATTCATCAGGTTTCCTTATAACTTCTTCCCTTAGCTTATTTCCAAAGGCCATTCTTAAAGCTGTACCTATATTTACCTTAGCTAGGTTATGCTCTGTCGCCAATCTCTTTAGATCTTCATCTATGACACCACTTGAACCATGCAATACTAAAGGCATCTCAGTTATTTCTTCTATCTCCCTTAATCTATCATATTGAATCTTGGCCTCTTGAACCTCCATTCTATGAACAGTTCCTATAGATATGGCCATGGCATCTATATTCGTTTCTTCTGCAAATCTTTTAGCTTCCATAGGGTCTGTGTATACGGACTCCACTTCCTTATTCTTGTCAGTATAAGCAACTGAACCAATCTCTGCCTCCACACTAATTCCCTTAGGATGGGCTAGCTTAACTACTTCCTTTGTATTTCTTATATTTTCTTCTAATTCATATTTTGAACCATCATACATGACAGAGCTATATCCTGCCTCTATGGCTTTTTTTACTAAATCGATCTCCTTAGCGTGATCTAAATGGACACAAACAGGAACTTTCGCCTCTTTAGCCATTGCTCCAAACAACTTTGCATAAAATTTCACATCCATATGCTCAACTGCATCCTTATTAGACATGAGTATAACGGGAGCATTGCACTCTGTAGCTGCATCAATAACAGCTTTAGCATCTTCATATCCAAATACATTAAATCCAGGTACTGCCCTCTTATTTTCATTAGCATCTTTTAGGATTTCAACCATATTTACTAACATAATTTACACCTGCCTAGCTTATTTTTTTTTCGTAGTTCTCAATGAAGTCTTTGATTGTATCAAGTGTAGGCATAGCATCTGAACAACTATGACTAGATACAACTATGGCAGCTGATCCTGCTCCTAATTCCATAGACTTTTCCACACTCATACCATTTATTAATCCATATATGAATGCACCTGCATAAGAATCTCCAGCACCAAATGTCTTAACCGGTACTACAGGGAATACGGCTCCTGTTATAGCTTCACCCTCTTTAGTATAGGCAATTGAACCTTCTTTACCATGTTTAATTACTACTATCTTAGCATTAAAATCAAACCATTTTTTAGCTGTCACATAATCATCTTTATTTCCCTTATTAGTAATCATTTCCATCATGTCAAATTCTTCTCTAGTTCCTACGATTACATCACATTTTTCTGCGGCTAATGAATAGTATATGGCCGTTTCTTCTTCTGACTTCCAAGTATATGGTCTATAGTCAATGTCAAAAAACACTACTATATCATTCTTTCTAGCAAGGTCAAGTGCTGCAAATACGGCTTCCCTTGAAGGGCTTGCTGCAAGGGCTGTTCCTGATATTAATAGAGCCTTAGCACTTTTAATATAATCTTCTTTTACATGACATATATCTACCTTTAAGTCTACTGCATTTTCCCTATACATAATAAGGCTACAATCAGTTGGTGATTTTATCTCTGTAAATGCAAGACCAGTCTTTGCACCTGTTTTATCTGTAAATATACTAGATGAATCAATCCCTTTACCTTCCATATATCCTTTTAAATATCTTCCCATGGCATCATCAGCAACAGTACCTATAAAACCAGTCTTAGCACCTAGAGCTGCCATAGCTACAGCAATATTAGCAGGAGATCCTCCTAAATATTTAGTGAAAGTTACAGATTCCTCAAGGGGTCTATTTATCTCATTTGGATTTAAATCAAGTCCAATACGTCCTATAGCAACAAAATCTAATGGTCTATCCTTTTGAAATACTAAATTATTCATCATGCTTCAATCCCTTCCTCTATATGGTTTTATTTACTCTATAAAATACAAAGGGCGATTAGTATTTATTTTAAAAGGGAGTATTAACAAATGTGAGGATTGTTTTACCTTTAAAATTACTAATCGCCAGTTCAAAAAGCTTATTTATACATTATATCTCCAAATAATTCTTCATCACTAGGAACTACTTCTTTAATAGGCTTAGATACCCAAGTAGTATTGATAAAGTGCTTATAAGTTACGTTCTCTGATGCAATGTTTCCTCCCCAAGTTCCGCAACCTAAAGTTAATGTAAATGGCATACCATTATCCCAGTTACCACTGTTTCCATAACATTGTGGTTGTCTAACCATTACTCTTGAAGTCTTAGTTCTAATACCATATTCAACAGCTCTATCGTCATCTTGAGTATGAATTCCACAAGAGTGTCCTGTTCCTTGGTATCCTGTAATCTCATTTACCTTATCTATAGCTTCATCAAAGTCTTTAACTTTATATACTGTAAGAACTACAGACATTTTTTCCCCAGAGAATGGGTGATCTGCTCCTACTCCAGACTCCTCTACCATGATGAAAGTCTTACCTTCTGTTAACTCTACTCCAGCAACTTGTGCAATCTTACCAGCTGGTTGTGCTATTATTTCTCTATTTAAATGTCCATGTACCCATAGGGCATTTTGAACCTTATCTTTTTCTTCACTATTAGTTAAATATCCGCCTTCTCCTTGTAAGTTCTTTAAAAGTTCATCATATACACTTTCAACTACTACTATGGAGTTGTCTGAAGAACAGCTAGTTGCATAGTCAAAAGTTTTACTTAACATGATTTTGTGTGCAGCATCTTTTAAATCAGCAGTTTCATCTACTACTACTACTGCATTACCAGCACCTACTCCATATGCAGGAGTTCCTGAACTATAAGCTGCTTTTACCATTCCAGATCCACCCGTTGCCACTACTAAATCACTTTGAGCCATAAGTTCATTACTAGCTTCCATTGATGGTTCTTCAATTCCTATTATTAAATCCTCTGGTGCTCCAAATTTCTTTAGTGTTTCTCTCATAATATCTACTATCATTGTATTAGTTTTCTTTGTTCTTGGATGTGGAGCAAAGACGATGGCATTTCTTCCCTTAATAGCATTCATAGCTTTAATTACTGGAGTTGCCTCTGGATTTGTACAAGGTAATAATGCACCAATTACTCCTACAGGTTTAGCTATCTTAATAATTCCTCTAGCTTCATCTTCCTCAATAACTCCTACAGTTTTAGCTCCTAACATATCCCTAAGGTTTCCTTTAACCTTCTTTTGAAGCTTTCCATATTTCCCTTCGTAATTTCCAAGTTCAGATTCTTCTACTGCAAGTTCAGCAATTTTTTCAGCGTTTTCAGCTTTAACTATATTCCAAGCGATAGCCTTTACTAAAGTATCCACTTGTTCTTGAGTATAGTTATCAATTTCCCCTTGAGCAACTTTTGCTCTATCTATTAATTCTGATACAAAATCCTTTGCACTAATTGACATTTCCATGAAATGATCCCCCTTGTATATTTAAAATTCTATATATTTTAAACAGTTTTAACTGTTTCTTTATTCCTTATCTGGCCAGATTACAGCATTCTCATCTAGTAACCACTCATGCTTTTCTTCATTTATTCTATCTGTCCATGGGTTGTTATCTAAATGTCTTATCATCCAACAATAATACATGGCATAACCAGGAGCTGTAGCTTGTGGGTGTACAAGACCACCT
Organism: Anaeromicrobium sp.; assembly: GCF_025210435.1. Classification (GTDB taxonomy): domain Bacteria; phylum Bacillota; class Clostridia; order Peptostreptococcales; family Thermotaleaceae; genus Anaeromicrobium. The sequence continues at coordinate 19,148 of NZ_JAOART010000051.1, read as the reverse complement.
TCTATTATGGCTGCACTGTCCTGTTCAATTTTATATACATTATCACCAATTATTGAACAACCAAAACCTTGAGGTTTACTGAACTTATAATAGTAAACTTCTGGTTGGGGATGATGATGTGGTATGTAACTTGACCACTTACCTGGATAATTTATTACCTCACCTATTACTAAATTAGAATAAGGTGCATTTGAGTAATCAAAAATAGTTCTAACTACCCTTCTTGATGTTCCTCCAAGTACTCCATCTCCAAATATGTCGCTTCTACAATTAGATTTATCGTATACCTTAGAATCAAAGTCCTTATGATTATTAGTTTTCTCTACTAAAACTTCACAATCATCAATTGCTTTTATGATAACTTCCACATTCTTAGGAACATGTAAGCACCAAGGCTCTTCATCAAATACTGAGCGTCTTTCTACTACTTCTTCTCTGTCTTGCCACTTTATTAATATCTTTCCATCTAGTATTAAAAAAGCTGATTCCTTTTCCTTATCTAAACAAACTTGACTTTCATCCTTTTTTAACTTATATACTCCTATGTCCATAAGCATGGAGCTATAAAGTTCATCCATATTACAAATTTCATTGTATCCATATTTTAGTCCACCTGTTTTATGTAGCATGATTCTCCACCTCGACTTTATGTTGTTTTGATAATGTTTTTGTTATATTTCTTTGCATTTCCTGTTTTATTGAGTATGTTTTGAGTATCTTTTGATTACATTGTACCATTTACTATTGCATTCATCAATATTTTTTTTTATAATGTACATAGAAACTTTTAAAAATATATAAACGAAAGTTTTCATAGCTTTTACTTTATAAATTGTTTTGACTAAAAGATTATGGAGGTATTCTATTGAAACTAGAACGTATAAAAAAAATACAAGACTATCTCATTGATCATCAGTCTGCATCTTTAGATACATTGTGCACCCTTTTTAATGTGTCCAAAAATACTATCAGACGTGATATTAATGACTTAGAGGATAAAGGTTTTATAAAAAAAGTTTATGGAGGGATTATCTTAAATCAACCAGAAAAAGCTACTCCATATCCAAAGAGACAAGAACAATTCATCCAGGAAAAAGAAGAAATCGGCCTTTTAGCCAGTTCCCTAATAGAAGATAATGACACCATATTTATAGATTCTGGTTCTACTACTATTCACCTATTACCTAACCTAATTCATAAAAAAGGGATAACCATAGTGACTCATAGTTTAAATATAATTGGAGAATCATCCCTCTATGAGAACTTGAATTTAATCTCTACAGGAGGAATATTGCAAAGGGATACTAATTCCTTCGTAGGTGTGGATAGTATTACCTTTCTAAAAAAGATAAACATAGACAAAGCATTTATGGCTTCCACAGGATTCTCCATAGATAAGGGTGTTACTAATACTAATTATCTAGAATCGGAAATCAAACGTACTGTGGTAGATATTAGTAATAAAGTAGTTTTAATGGCCAATGACACAAAGGTTGGTTGTTCATCCTTTATGAAATATTGTGATCTTAGTGAAATTGATTATTATGTTACTAACAAGGATATTCCCACCGAATACAAAAATTTCTTTAATGAGAATAATATTTTAGTATTGTTCTAGTTTTAAATTTTTTAAGATGGCCCTTTCGAGCCATCTTATTTTATTTATAATCCAGTCTTTTCCCTTATGAAACCCCTTGCCTTTTTAGCATATTCAAATGGATTGGCAACAGCAGGATCTTGCTCTGCTTCAACAACCATCCAACCTTCATAATTAGTATCCTTTAAAACTTCAAAGGTTCTGTCAAACTTAACTGCACCGTCCCCAGGAACAGTGAACACTCCAGCTTTAACCCCTTCTAAGAAAGACCATTTTTCTTCTTTTAATTTTCCAAGTACATCTTCACGTACATCCTTTAAATGAACATGAACTATTCTATCTGCATATTTCTCAATAATAGTATCTACTGCTTCTTGACTACCTTCTGAGAAATACATATGACCTGTATCAAATAATAGATATACATCATCATTTGTCATTTCCATAAATTTATCCACTTCTGCAGGAGTCTGTACTCCAGTTCCCATATGGTGATGTAGAGATACTTTCATACCCTTTTCGGCTGCAAGGACAGCTAATTTATTCATACCAGTAGCTACCTTTTCCCATTCTTGTTCTGTAAATACTGGTTTTGCATCAAATATGGGCTTATCTAATCCTTGAATAGAATGACTTTGTTCTGAACATCCTATGACTTTTGCTCCCATTTCATGTAAAAAATCCCTATGCTTAATAAATTCTGCAATAGTTTCTTCCTCCTTGTCTATTGCAAAGAAACAACTAAACCATGCATTACAAATTTCAACACCTCTCATGTCTAAAGCTTTCTTTAACACAGTAGTATCCTTTGGATATTTATTTCCAACTTCACTTCCTGTAAACCCAGCTAAAGCCATTTCACTAACACATTGTTCAAAAGTATTTTCTGCTCCTAATTCTGGTAGATCATCATTTGTCCAAGCTATTGGTGCTATTCCTAATCTTACTTTATCCCTATCTAACATATCTAATCCCTACTTTCTTTTATTTATTAGTATTGTCTTGCCTTTGATACTTCTTCTTTAATACTCTCTGCTGCTTTTTCAACCTGACTCTTCTTAGCAACTTGGGCTGTACCTACTCTCCACCAGCTTTCATATCCATGAGTCATAGTCTTAGGTAATACTTTTACATCTATTAGAGTACTCACACTTTGCTTTTTACTATCTTCTATGGCAAATCCAAGTTCCTCTAAAGTCTTAACCTTATAAGTTTTAGCTCCGTAAGAAGCTGCGTTCATGGCAAAGTCTACAGGCACTAAGCCTCCATCTAACTTACCTGTTTCTTCATTTCTAAATCTAAATTCAGTTCCAAAGCTTCCCATACCTTGATACATTTGTAAGTTATTAATACAACCAAAGGTCATATTATCAAATAGGATTATATTTATTTTCTTCTTTTCTTGAATGCTAGTTGGAAGTTCTGAGTGTAGCATCATATAACTACCATCACCTAAGAAGGCATATACCTCCCTTTCTGGTTGGGCTATTTTTGCTCCTAATGCTGCTGAAACCTCATATCCCATACAAGAATATCCATATTCCATATGATAAGTATTAGGTGATTTAGGCCTCCATAATCTTTGTAAATCTCCTGGTAAACTTCCAGCAGCTCCTACTACTATGGCATCCTTATCTAATAACTTATCCAATTCTCCTATTACTTGAGTTTGAGTTAAACATGAACCCGTTTGCTTATAAAATTCTTCTAATACATGATCTAAATGACCTGGATTTTCCGGTTCAAAGCCTTCTTCATATTCACAGTTAAATAATCTTTCTACTTCTTCATCCCACTTACTCTTAGCCTCTTTAATTTCGTTCCCATATGCAGACTTATAGTCTACCTTCTCAAGTTCTTCCCTAATTGCATCAAGAGCTAACTTTGCATCACCTACTACTTTAGTAGCATCTAGTTTCTGGCCATGGAAGTCAGATACGTTTATAGTTAACACATGCACATTTTCATTTTCAAATAATGATTTTGATCCAGTAGTAAAGTCAGTAAATCTTGTACCTACTCCAATTACTAAATCTGCTTCCTTAGCAATAAGGTTAGCAGCCAGTGTTCCCGTCACACCAATTCCACCTAAATTAAGTTCATGATTCCACTCTATGGCACTCTTTCCTGCTTGAGTTTCACCAAATGGTATATTAAATTTCTCACAGAATAATTTTAAGCTTTCAGATGCCTCTGAATATCTTACCCCTCCACCACATACAACTATGGGCTTTTTCTTAGTTTTGATTAAATCTACTCCATGGGCTATAGCCTCCATAGCTGCAGGTCTTCTTTCAATCCTATGAACTCTCTTTTTAAAGAAATACTCTGGATAATCATAAGCTTCCCCCTGCACATCTTGAGGTAAACATATAGTTACAGCTCCCGTATCACCTTGATCCGTTAAGACCCTCATGGCATTTATCATAGCTGTCATTAATTGTTCTGGCCTACTTACCCTATCCCAATATTTACTCACTGCTCTAAAGGCATCATTTGTACTTATTGTCAAATTGTGAGTCTGCTCCACTTGTTGCAGTACTGGATCTGGTTGACGAGTAGCAAAGGTATCTCCTGGTAATAGCAACACAGGAATATTATTAGCAGTTGCCGTTGCAGCTGTTGTTACCATGTTGGCCGCCCCTGGTCCTACAGAAGATGTTGCAGCATAAATTTGTTTTCTATGCTTTTGCTTCCCATAGGCCATAGCCGCATGGGCCATGCCCTGTTCATTACGCCCCTGATGTACTACTAAGTGTCCTGGATCTTCTTCTAATGCTTGACCTAGTCCTACCACATTCCCATGTCCAAAGATTGTGAATATTCCCTTTACAAATCTATATTCTTGGCCGTCAAACTCTACATATTGGTTATTCAAAAACTTCACAAGAGCCTGAGCTACTGTTAATCTCACCGTTTTTGCCATATTGCCTCCCCCTTTATATTTAGTTTTCTCTATTTCTTCAAATATTTTATAAAAGATTATAGGCTGCCAAATGTTTGCCTTCGGCCATCTGACAACCTATATGATTTTTTATAATTGTACAACTATATTTTCTTGGAATGCCTTTGTGGCAGCAAATGCAACTTCTGTATTCTTAGTACCATCATATACAGTAATATCTGGCTTTCTTTCCTCTACTATGCAATTAATAAATTCTTGCATTTCAATAACATAAGCTTCTGAGAATCTTTCTTGGAAACTTTGAGAACATTCACTTACAACTCCATTGTTATCAAATATTTTGCACATATTCTTAGCAGGTTCTGCTGCAATTCTTAGGGATCCTTTAGTACCAACTATTTCAGTTTCAACTTGGTATCCATGGGCTGCATCCCTTCCTGCATAGAATAGAGCCATAGAGTTATCTTTAAATTTCATTAGTGAACATACATTATCTCCGTCCCCATACTTGGCAAACTCTTCATGGACATAACTTCCACCTATAGCATATATTTGATCAACTTCTGATCCTAAATACCATCTTGCTAGATCTATATCATGTACAGCCATGTCTATGAACAACCCACCACTAGTAGCAGCAAATCTTATAGCTCCATCTATAGTGTGTTCTGGATCACAACTAGTACACTTAATTAGGAAAGGTTTTCCTATTCTACCTTCGTCAATTAATTTTTTAGCATAAGCATAAGAAGGGTCATATCTTCTCATAAATCCTACCATGAACACCTTATCTTCATTTCTTTCCACAGCCTTTTCAGCTTCCCTACATTCTTCCACAGTAACTCCAAGTGGCTTATCCACAAATACATGTAATCCTGCATCTAACGCTGATACTATTTGCTTTACATGAAATGGAGATGGAGATAATACGGCAACTGCCTCTAATTCTTCATTTTTAATCATTTCATCATAATTTGTATATCCATATGGAATTCCCCATTCCCTTTGTACCTTATCTACTTCCTCTTGTACCACACTACACACAGCAATTAATTCTGCATTTGGAATTTTAAATGCTAAATTTCTAGCATGCTCTATTCCTAGTCTTCCTAGGCCTACTATTCCAACTTTAACTTTTTTCATATTTCTTTGTCCTCCTTATACTTAATACTTATTGAGAGTTTCCTATCTTACTTTTATGTAATTTTACTTAGCCCTTTTATAAATCACAGATTCTTCTGATGATTTTTCATATTTATGTCCATATCCATATATGAATAAGCACTAAATACGTTGCCCTTTTCATCAGTATGTTTCCGCAAACGTTTGTATTCTTTTTTTTATAGTATATCACTTTTTCAATTAAGTCAATATTTGATTTCTATTTTTTTTGACATATTATTTATTTTCATAATTCAACTACATTACTCGTTTTTACCCATACTAGTATTTATGTATCTTTTGAACCTTTTATAATAAAAAAAATATATTTAATTTTATGAAATTTCGTTTAAAGGAATTTTATTAGCAAACGTTGTCTATAAATATTTTCCCATTGTGCACATATTGATTTTTCCTTATTTTATCATTAAATGAAAATACAAAAAAAGGTATCAAATCGGAATATTCGTCAATATTCTAAATATTTCAATTGATTTATCCCTGATATAATGTTATACTTCATTATGACACAAGGGTTTTCATTACATATTGCCCTTTGAAAACCATTTATAACCTGTATTTAACTTCACTTAACAAGTTTCTTGCAGTTTTTATTTTTACCATCACAGCAAACGTTTGCTAAGAGATACATCAATTAAAACTTTATCTTATGAAGTTTTAAATCTACCCTCTTAATTCTTTGAATTACTTTCTGTGAAGTTATACACATATAAAATACTAATAGGAGGAGTTTAAAATGGATTTATTAGCAATAATGTCTTTCATATTTTTCACAGGTCTAGTTGCAGTCATATCTTGGTGGATGACTCGTGGTGATGACCTAGATACACAAGATGGTTACTTCCTAGGAGGAAGAAGTTTAACTGGCATAGTTATAGCTGGTTCTTTAATGCTTACAAATTTATCCACAGAGCAAATGGTTGGTTTAAACGGCCAAAGTTATATTACAAATATGGGTGTAATGGCTTGGGAAGCTACTGCCGCATTTGCCCTTGTATGTATGGCTTTAATATTCTTACCTAAATATTTAAAAAGCGGTATAACAACTATCCCTGATTTTTTAGAAGAACGTTATGATTCTAATACAAGACAGATCATATCCATATTATTTTTAATTGGTTACGTTCTAACTTATCTTCCTACAGTTCTATATTCTGGAGCTCTTGTGTTAAATGGAATATTCGATATTCCAACCATTTTGGGAATTAGCCAGTTCCAGGCTTTATGGATTACTGTTTTCGCCATTGGTATTGCCGGATCAATATATGCCATATTTGGTGGTCTAAAGGCAGTAGCCGTTTCTGATACATTAAATGGTGTAGGTCTATTACTAGGTGGATTACTAATCCCTATATTTGGTTTAATAGTTTTAGGAGATGGTAGCTTCTCTGAAGGTCTAAACACTTTAGTAACACAGCATCCAGAAAAACTAAATGCCATTGCACCTGCTGATGCTAAAGCACCTTTACTCCCATGGCCCGTATTATTCACTGGATTATTCTTTAACAATTTATTCTACTGGTGCACAAACCAATCTATCGTTCAAAGGACTTTTGGAGCTAAAGATTTAGCTGAAGGTCAAAAGGGTGTATTAGGAGCTGGTTTATTAAAACTATTAGGACCTTTCTTCTTAGTACTACCAGGTATTATTGCATTCCATTTATATGGTGATACTCTAACCAATGGAGATATGGCATATCCAGTTTTAGTTAGAAATGTATTACCTAAGCCCCTATTAGGATTCTTTGCAGCCGTATTATTCGGAGCCATATTAAGTTCATTCAATAGTGCACTTAACAGTTCAGTAACTTTATTCACATTAGATATTTATAAGCCTAGGATTAAGGCACAAGTTGTACATAGTGAAGTGGCAGCAACAATAGAAGTATCTGATAAAGATTTAGTTGCAGTAGGAAAACGCTTTGGTATTTGTTTAGCAATTCTTTCCATGATTATTGCTCCATTTATAATATACGCACCTAGTGGATTATATGGATATTTACAAGAATGCTTCGGCTTTTATAATGTTCCTATACTAGCATCTATAATAGTTGGATTCTATACGAAGCGAGTACCTGCAATCGCTCCTAAGATTGCACTTTTATCTCATATAGTTTTATACGGAGCATCTAAGTTTGTAGCAGCTGATGTACATTTCTTATATGTATTAGGAGTTTTATTCCCACTAAATGTATTAGTAATGATTTTAGTTGGAAAAATAGCTCCTAGAGATACGGACTTTGTACAATCTTATACAAAACAAGTAGATATAGTTCCTTGGAAACATGCTAAAACCGTTTCTCTATTCATTACAGTTTTAATGTTATTACTTTACTCAGTATTCTCTAAAATAGGTATAGCTGCTTAAAGATTTCATAAACATATAAACACCCCATTTTAAGTAAACCAATTTCATATTTTATGTATATAGTATAGGTTGCTAGATGATACGTATCATTTAGCAACCTTTTATTTTTTCTTTTTCTATAGATTTCATGGTTTTATATTTGCTTTCTACAGTAACTTGCCTACGAAGGTAAATATATTGAAAATTTTTGGAATTGTGGAACGTCACAACATCTTATGCTACTTGAACATGAGTCATGAACCTATCTACAAAGATTCAAACTTTCGCTTGTGACAGGGACTTCAATAGAAAAAATTTTCAATATATTTTCCTGAAGTAGGCTCACATAAAGCCCGTTTATAAATACGAAATCTATAACTTACCTTATTTCTTTTTATGCTTATAAGCATCTAATACAACAGCACCAACTATAATTCCGCCCTTTATTACCTGTTGCCAATAAGGAGATACTCCAAGTAAGCTAAGTCCGTTATTAAGTACTCCAATTATTAGGGCTCCTACTATAGTTCCTCCAATAGTACCAATACCACCATTTAAACTAGTTCCACCAATAACTGTTGATGCAATGGCATCTAGCTCATATCCAATACCTGCTGTTGGGTTTCCTGAACTTACCCTTGAAGTAAGTATTATACCTGCTACAGCTGACATGATACCTGCATAAGTATATATGGCTATCTTTACTTTTTTAACATCAATACCACAAACCATGGCTGCCTGTTCATTTCCACCTATGGCATATATGTATTTACCTAATTTAGTCTTTTTAAGGATTACATGTGTTAAACAACCCATAGTTAAAAATAATATAACAGGAATAGGCACAAAGCCTATGCTATCTCCACCTATTACTAGGAATGATTCTGATAAATTACTTATAGGTCTTCCTCCACTATAAAGTAGGGCTACACCTCTAGCTGCTGTAAACATACCTAGTGTTGCTATGAAAGGTGGTATCCCTGTAGTGGCTAATGTTCCTCCATTTATAAATCCACATATAGCTCCAACAAGAATCCCTAAAATTATGGCAAGAAATACACTTCCTTCTGGTGAAGCATAGTTGGCAACAACAACACCTACTAATGCTAATGTGGAACCAGATGATAGATCTATACCACCCGTTATGATTATTAAAGTAACGCCAAATGCTATAGTTCCAATAACAGAAACTTGTCTAACTATGTTTATTAAGTTTCTAGGGTTATAAAAGGCTGGTGTCAATAAGGACATTCCCATGACCATAAGTAATAAAATAACCATAATACCATATTTATTTGCAAATTTCTTTAAATCAAACTTATTATCCTTTTGTTTAATAACTGTACTTTCTGACATATATGATTCTCCTTTCATCAGATCTAAATTTATTTTGCAGCTACAATACCTGTAGCTAATTCCATGACCTTCTCTTGAGTAGCCTCTTCTCTCATCAACTCTCCTGTCTTTTTACCTTCATGCATTACTACAATCCTATCACTCATACCTAAAACTTCTGGCATTTCTGATGAGATCATAATTATGGCCTTACCCATTCCTGCAAGTTTGCACATTAATTTATGAATTTCAGATTTTGCTCCCACATCTATACCCCTTGTAGGTTCATCTACTATAAGTATATCTGGGCTTGTTAACATCCACCTTGCTAGTAATACCTTTTGCTGATTTCCACCACTTAAATTTCCTATTACCTGTTCAAGGTTAGGTGTTTTTACATTTAAACTCATCCTTTGTTCTTCACAATCATCATTAACTTTTTTATCTGATATTAATAAGCCATTTGTATAACTATCTACAATAGGCATTATCATATTATCCGTTAAGGCTAATGGTAAGAAACAACCTGTTAGCTTCCTATCTTCCGTAAGTAAACCTATACCATTTTTTATTGCATCTGCCGGTGACTTTATGTCTACTTTTTTTCCATTAATATAAACTTCACCTGAGTCTGGAGTATTAATTCCAAACAAGCTCTCTACTACTTCAGATCGACCTGCTCCCATAAGACCTGCTAGGCCTACTATTTCTCCCTTTCTCACATTGAAGCTTACATTTTGAAATTTCCCATCTAATGTAAAATCTCTAATCTCTAATATTTCTTCCTTAATATCTACAAAGGTCTTTGGAAACATTTCCTTAAGTTCCCTTCCAACCATCATTTCAATTAATTTATTCTTATCTATATCTTTAGCAAGGGCAGTCCCCACATATTCACCATCCCTAAGGACAGTTACTTCATCTGTTATTTGAAAAACCTCTTCCATTTTATGGGTTATATATATAATGGCAACACCCTTATCCCTTAGTTTATTTATTATAGTAAACAGATGGTCTACTTCCTTCTCTGTTATTGCAGAAGTAGGTTCATCCATAATAATCAAGTCCGCATTATATGAAATAGCCTTTGCAATCTCTACCATTTGGGTATATGCAGTAGATAAATTTTTCATCTTACTAGTCACATCGATTTTAATATCTAACTCTTTAAATAATTCTTCTGTCTTCCTATACAATTCTTTCTCATGAACAATGAATCCCTTCACAGGTTCTCTTCCTAGATATATATTTTCTGCCACTGTCATATCAGGTATTGGACTTAACTCTTGATGAATCATTGATATGCCACTTTCAATGGCAGCTTTTGTTCCTTTACTAACTAACTTTTTTCCTTTAAATATTACCTCTCCACCATTTGGTTCATATATTCCCATTAGTATTTTCATAAGGGTAGATTTACCTGCACCATTTTCTCCCATGAGTGCATGAACTGTCCCTTTTCTTACTTTTAAGCTTACTCCACCAAGGGCTTTTACCCCTGGAAACTCTTTTATAATATTTCTCATTTCCAAGATATAATTATGAGTCAAACACTTCACCTTCTTCTAATTAAGGGAGAAAAGTCTTAACAACTCTTCTCCCCTATTTATTTTTACTAATATGGGTTCATGACTATTGCCACTTAGCTATGTATTCTTCCACATTTTCCTTAGTTACTAATTCAAAAGGAACCCAAAGATTCTTTTCAACTTTTTCACCTTTTACTAGCTTTACAGCTGCCTTTAGGGACTCTCCACCTTGACCAAATGGACTTTGGAATACAGTTATGTCTAATTTTCCTTCTTTAACATATTCAAGTGCATCTATAGTGGCGTCAACACCTGCAACAATAACGTCATCCAGTTTTCCTTCTGCTTCTAATGCTCTTATGGCACCTATTGCCATCTCATCATTATTAGATACGATAGCCGCAAATTCGTCACCTGATTGAATCCAATTTTCAGTGATTTCCATTCCCTTAGCTCTATCCCACATTCCAACTTCAGTTCTAATAATATTTACATTTTCATACTTGTCTGCCACTTGCTTATTTCCTTCAGTTCTCTTAATTTCAGCTTCTTGTCCTGCTGGGCCTCTTAATATACCTATGTTTCCCTTTTTACCAATTAATTCAACAACCTTCTCCATTTGTACTATTCCTGCATCTATGGATTCAGATCCTACATATACATCACAACCTTCAAATATGCGATTAACTCCTATTAATGGAATTTTAGCTTCTTTACAAAGTTTAACATATGGTTGTGGAGCATCCGTATCAACAATTACTAATATGATAGCGTCAACTCCTTGAGCCACTAAGTTCTCAACGTTAGCTAATTGAGTAGCAGAGTCATCCTTACCATCTGTAAATACTACTTCCACATTACCTTCCTTCTCAGCTTCAGCCTTTATTGCATCATAAAGATACGTTTGCCACTTATCAGAGAAACTAGATGCAGCTACACCTATTACAATTTTGTCATCTTCCTTTTTCCCTTCTTCACTTGAAGTATTAGTTGACTGCCCACACCCTACGAACATGGATAAAACTAATACTAATACTAGACCAAGAGCCAAAAACTTTTTAGTCTTCATAAAAAAAATTCCCCCTTAATAAAAATGATTTATATAAAATCGCAACAACCAATTGCAACTTCATATCTTAGACTATTGATTTTTCATTTTCCTCTATGGTGATTTTTGTAGACTTTTGCAAATTTACAATACTAAATAGATTCGTAAAACGTTTTCCGCAAACGTTTGTCGTAGTTAATTTTTATGTTATATTAATTCGATTTAAAAGTCAATGACTTTTTTGCAATCTTCAGAATATTTTACCCCTTCGGTTTTTTGGCAAAACACGGCTTTATTACCAGCATTGAAAGGACTCTTCTAGTTTTATTTTTTTCATAAATTTAATTTATTTTTTACTTAATATGACTCCTTCCTAAATTTTTCAAATAGATTCCACCTCCATAAAACGACAACGTTTTCGTTTTATTTTTAACACAATACTGTATACACTCCCTAAAAAATATAAGAAAAAAGCTTCTATCAACTTGATAGAAGCTTTTTTCTTATATTTTTCTAGTTGTCTTTCTCTTTATTAAATCTGGTTGTAGTATTATTCGTTTCAAAGTTTTTTCCTTACCCTCTTTTATATCTTCTAAAAGGGTATTTACAGCTATTTTTCCTAAATTATATTTAGGTTGATATACGGTTGTTAATTCTATTTGTGGAAGAGATGCATAGGATATATCATCAAATCCAACTACTCCTAATTTTTCTGGAATATGAATTCCTGCTTGATTTGCATAATGGAGTACACCTAGAGCCATTACGTCATTACCGCAAAACATGGCATCTATATTAGGATTATCAATCAATGCCTTTTTAGCTAACTCATAACCACTTTCAGAATTAAATTCTCCTGATAATATGAGATTATCATCTATACTTATGTTGTTTTCTAATAGAGCACTCTTGTATCCCCTTAATCTTTTTTCGTTAGAATAAGCATGTTTTTTCCCACCTAAATATGCAATTTTTTCATATCCACATTCTATAAGGTGTTTTGTACCTATATATCCACCCTTTTCATTGTCTACTTCTACACAACTATGGTTACTATTCACATTATTCCCCTCTAATATTACGTAAGGAGTATTTATACGATCTTCTAGTTTTTGTTCATCTTCACAGGGCTTTATTATGATTCCTTCAACCCTTTTTTCTTCTAAATTTTTTATATATTTCTTCTCTAATTCCAAATCCCAATTAGTTACACATAATAATGCAGTGTACCCCTTCGTACTAGCTTCTTCTAAAATGCCCTTTGCTATTTCCGCAAAAAATGGGTTTAATATATCTGGTATAATTACTCCTATTGTGTTTGATTGCTTTGTTACTAACTCTCTAGCAAGTTGATTAGGTCTATATCCTAGCCTCTTTGCTTCTTTTAATACTCTTTTTCTAGTGTCTTTGCTAACACCTTCTTTGTTACTCAAAGCTCTAGAAACTGACGAATATGATATACCCAGTTCTCTTGCTATGTCTTTTATCGTTACCCCAAATTACTCAACTCCATTATTCAATATTGTTATAATTATAGCAAACGTTTTTGTTTCTTACAAAAATCTATTAAGAGGGATTTTCCTTTATTATATATACAATCATGTATTTTAGTCAAATATATGCCTAAAACTTTTTATTATTATTTTTTCATATTTGGGAATTATATATTAATAAGGGAGGTGCTTATATGAAGTATAAACGTGCAAAAGAAATTCTTGAAAACACTGGAAATATTACAGTATTATATAATGGCGAATCTATCTGGATAGAAAATATAGATCCAAAAACTAGTACTGCTTTAATTACAACCTTCGATGAAGAAGTAATAGTACCTATAAAAGAATTATATGAACACTAAAAGCATCTGAAAGAATCAGATGCTTTTTTAACTTCAAGAATTTTTTTGTGAATGATTTCACATTGTTGTATTGTCTTAAAAATGAACGTGGACTAGATAAAATTTAATCCCCTTATTACTCCATCCTAAATCCCAAGGAACCCTATATCTGTCTGTATTGTGGCAATTAACTAATGAATAGCCCTTAGAATCAGCTCCTGAAATAACTGATATATGAGTTATCTTTCCCTTTTTTTCATAGGCAACAAAATCACCTGGCAGTAGTTTATAAGCAGCCTTATAGACCTTATTATAGTCACCATAGGCTACTAATGAAGCCCTTCCTGAATAAAGCATATATTCTTTAAACCCTTGGGCATTTAACCAGCTTCTACTTCCATTTCCCTTACTATAATTCCAGCTACTAGTTTTTTTAAATTTACCACCTTCATGAAGAATTTGAGAAGCAAAGTTAGCACAATCCCCTCCTAAAGGATTAAAATTCCTATATTTTTTATTATAAGTCCTATTCTCCACCCCTGCTGCTCCACAATATTTATCTGCATAGTCTATTGCATTTTTTCTTCTATCTGATATTTTTTCTAAATCTCTTCCTTTCTGACTTTCTATGTACTTTCTTATTTCATCACTCTTTACTTCTTCCATATTTAATGAATCGGCAAAGGGATCCTTATACCATTCCTTTGCAATTATAAAACCTTCGTCCGTTTCCTTTACATAAATGGAATGATAAGTTCCAATCCTAAAGGAGTTGGTTTTTTCCTTATGAACATTATAATTATATATATACTCTGTAGACACTGCCAAGTTTGCCACAAAGCCATTATATTTTGCCTTTATCCATTTTACATCCGCATAAGAATTTATCTTAATAAATGTAACTCCTTGTTTTTTAGACCAATTATGAAGATATTTCATCTTTTTAATTTCATGGGAGTAGGCCCATTTTCCATAGGTAGTATTTAGGTCATAATAGGACTTAAGACTATCCTTATCCTCATTTAAAATAGCCCTATTTCTGTCCTTTAGTAGATGAGATAGTTGAAAGTTCAACTCTTTTTCAACAAATATGGTCACTATATCATTAGAAAATATATTAACTGAAATGATTATAATAGCCATTATAAATATTAATTTATATTTTTTTAAAAAGTAAAACATATATTTTCCCCCTGCATAGAAAAAATCTTTCATAAAATTATATGTAAGTTGTGCTAGTCTTAGGCAAAAAATATATGTTTTATTATATTTTTTTTAATATTTTACCCATAAGCTTATAATTATTTCTTACTCCATCATCTAAATGGATTTTCAAATCCCTCATATGTTCTACGTTTTTTATATAGCTTATTAGTTCATTTTTTTCTTCTTCATCTTTGTATTTTAAATTATTTTTCATTTCTTTTATTAACTTCTTAAAAGTATCCTCCTTATATCTATGAATATATAGGTAGCCTTCAAAGGACCTTTTCTTTCCAGATGATAATTTAAAATATATGGGCCTTCTTTTATATTTCTTCACATGATCCTTATAAAATCCATTCATTATGTATTTTTTTATATTATTTATAGGATCCTTCCCTTTCCCTAATAGATCACCAATAAATTTTATATTTTCATGAAAATATTTTTCCTTAAATACAAATTTTATAATATTTATTAATTCTTTATATAATACATGGGACTCTATTATCTCAAATTCACTAGGTTTGAATTCATATATATTCCTATTAAAATTTCCTCCTGCAAATACTACTCCTTCTTTTTTCACATCATATCTTCCCATAATGCATCCTACAAAATATGATATTAAGGATTTTATCAGATCTTCTTTATTTATCCCTGTTAAGGTTATATCCTCTTTCCTAACTCTGTAATCTAAATCTAATCCATAGTTTTTTATAAATATTTTATTTATTTTTTCTTCTATTTTGACTAGTTTTTCCATTTCCTTATACCTTTGAATCAAGTAATTATCACAAATATTTTCCAACCTTTCTTCGCTAAACTGTAAAAGGGGGTGATACTTGAAATTCCAAAATATTTCTTTCTCTTCCCAGTCTCTTTTACATATATCTATGGCCCTTTTAGATAATATGTCTACCATTTCCTTATCCCTTATTAGGATGGGAATCTTCCCCATATCCTTAGGCTGAAAATTTAAAGTGGGGTTTATTATCTTCATGATTTTATCGCACACTTTAGAACATAAGAAGCCTGTCATATAATTTATTAAATTTTCATCTAAAAATATACAGGAACCAGCCGTATCAAATATAAATCCAGATGGATGAATTCGTGCACCAAAGTATGAGGAACTCACAAAGGACCAGGTTATTCCCTTATTAAAATAATACTGGGTATTTGCTATGCCTATATTAGATTTTCTGTTTTTGTTTAAATAATTATTATAGGCCCTTATATTTTCTCCATCATTGTACCAATCTACCACGTGAAGTAAATTTCCATACCATTTTCTAAAATTGCCACCTTTATTATATGGAAACCACTTTTTTTCACATTCCATAGCTTCCCTTCTACTTCTTATATTTAATGCCACTTGGTTAATATCTACTTCATACCAAAATCTCACAAATCTATTATTATCGCTAGTTTGAAGGCCTACCCTACAATCTGCCATATTTCCTAATTCTTCTCCTTTTTCAAAAGCCTGTATCATCTTGCCTTCCACCCAATAGGCTATATTTTTTTTAGGAATTTTTAAAAATTCCCTTTGATCCATTATATATTTATAATCTACCTTTTCATTTATGGACCTTATTAAATTTAAATCTTCACTTTCTTCTCCTTTAAAATTTGATAGGTTTATAAATGTACTATTTATGCCTTCTTTTTTGTTCTTTAATACAAAAGAGCAAAGGGGTACTGTAGCATCCTGAAAACCAGAGTATTGTAACTGTATTAAGGATAAAATAGTTTTATTTTTAATGATATTTTCCCTTAAATTTTCATAACTATTTATAAACATCCAAACAAAAGGCGTCATAAGACCTATGTATCCATCCTTCTTTCCATATTCCATACACCTTAATATAAATGCTGCAAACAAGTCTTTATGATATCCATAATAATTTTTTCTTAAATAGTTTTTCATATTCTCTGGCATAGCTCTTGTGGATAAATAGGGGGGATTAGTTATGACTAAATCATATTTGTCATTTATCATGTCATATAGTCTATTTATCTTTCCATTATTTTTCCTGTGAATATTTGTTATTTTTTTACTTTTAATTAAAGAACCGTATTGTATTTCATTGTAAAAATCATATATAATATTATTAGGGATATTTTTCTGAATATTCCCACAAATAAAATTTTCTACTTTGAAATTCAATTTATAAGTGAAAAATTTTTCATCAACCCTCAAGGATTTAAACATGAGAATTAATTTGGCCATATTTGTAACCTTTGGATCAATATCTAAACCATATAGATTTTCACATATCAATCTCATGATTTTTTCTTTATCATAAGCTAATTTACTATAAAATTCATATAATAATTCAAAGGCATAGGATAATATATGTCCTGTTCCACAGGCTGGATCTAATATTTTCAAATTTTCAATTTTATAATCATAATCTAATTTTTCATCTGAAGGAATATAATATTTAAATTCCATATGGATATTTTGTTTTTTTAGTATTCTTCCTAGGGTATTATCTACCATATATTTTACTAACCAACCTGGTGTAAATATTTGAGTTTTTGAATATACACTATTATGAAAAAGCCTTATAAAGTATTGGTATATCCATCCTAGAATTTCTGGATTATTCCAATCATTTAAATTAATATAATCTATGTTAATTAAGTTTTTCATAGGTATATTATGGATATAATAATCTTCTAGGGGCTCTGCAAAATACTCATCATATTTATCATGAAGAATATGACTAATTTTCACTAATGATTTTTCATCATGTTTTTCCACAATATTATGAAGAAGTAAGGATTCTTCCTTAGAAAGGATGTTATGAATATATTTAGGATTAAAATATAAAAATTTTATTATTACAATCCAGTAAAATAAGTTATATATATATTTATCCTTCAATTCACATTTACATATTATTTCATATATGGTTGAGCTAAACTTTTTTATTTTCTTTCTGTCCACTTGTATCCTCCTAATTTTCTGAATTATGGAATTTTTCTATATGTTTTAATTATAACCTACTTGATTAGGAGTTAAAATAATTTTAATATGAAGAGGTGAGGTTAATGAATATAAGAAAAGAAATTAAAACTACATTCAAAATAAGGAAGTACACCCTCATGTGTTTATACACTAGTATATTATTTTTATTCCTCACTTTATTTAACATAATATTTTTCAATATAGCCCTACTATTTTTTGTTATCTTTCTTATTTTGTCTAAATTATATTGGAAATGTCCAAGATGTGGTAAACACTTCCCCCTATTTAAGCTAGATATACAAGATATGTATACTTGTGTTCATTGTAAAAGAAGACTTATAAACCCTCCAATAGATTTAACTGAGTACAAAAAAAGTCATTGTTAAAGGCTGTGTAATTACACAGCCTTTAACAATGACCTCTTTATTTAAAATAAAATCTCCATTCACGTCTTATTAAAAGTATATATATACTATAAGCTCCTAGTATGGTTCCTAAAGGAAAATTTGCTAAGTTAAATAGGGATAATACTATTACTAATATTCTAGCCCAATTTTTTCCTTTCATCAAATAGTACCCTCCTAATATACCAGGTAAAGATACTATTAATAAAATAACAACTACAATATTACTCAATGCTGTTATGGGAAGTATTACTCCCATATCTCCGCTAAATAGACTAAGTCCTGATGCAAATAATCCCATGAATGCAACTATAGCTAATCCGAGTCCACTATATATCATATAAGCTATACCTATTATTTTTATATGATCCTTCATATTTTTTTCATCCATATTCTCACCTCTTCATATTAGGCATATTCAAAAAATAAATTAGTTATTTTACTGGTTATTTGAATTCTTTTCTTCGTTATGGAATCGCTTACATATGTTTAATATGCTCACTCACCATGCCTTGAAAATAATCCAAATTCCTCAGAAAATTTACTAGTTTATTTTTTTCATATGCCTTATTATAAATTTCGTAACACTAAACTTTCTTTATACAGTAACTTGCCTACAAGGGAAAATATATTGAAAATCTTTGGAACCCTGGAACGTCACAACATCCTCTGCTACCTCAACATGACTCATGAACCTACCTACCAATATTCACACTTTCACTTGTGACAAGGACTTGGGTGGAAAAGATTTTCAATATATTTTCCTGAAGTAGGCTCACAT
>NZ_JAOART010000050.1 GCF_025210435.1 Anaeromicrobium sp. | reverse complement strand
TTGACTATTTATAATATGTATTTGGGGTAGTATATATTTAGCTGCAATCATCATAATATCTCCTAAATAAATTTGTACTGATTACATATTAATGCATTAATATTCATTTATCAATTTTTTCACCAAAATTAACGAAGAACCACTTTTAAAATTATAGAATACAATTTTAAAATGGAACGAAAGAATCAGGGGTTGAGAGGGATGAAAAGCAAAATTAAATATTGTTAATAGATAAATTACATCTATCCATATAGGATAGGTGTTTTGGAGGTAAGAATATATTATCAAAGGAACTAAAAATAATTAGGATTAGAAAAAACTTGGCCCGGGTTAGGACTCGGAAAAATCTTGGTCCGGGTTAAGGCCCGGAAAAATCTTGCGAAACAAAGAAGGTTATGATAATATACTCCGTAGAAAGGAAGTGAGAGATATTGAGTGATATTAGGAACTTGCATATTGAAGAATTAAAGAAAAGGTTTCAGTCATATGATACAATTAGCGTTGATGATTTTAATGATTTTTATAAAGATGTTTATGGAGAAATAAAAAGAAATACTGTAGATTGGCTGATATATAAATTGAAAAAGAGTAAAATCATTAGAAATGTATCAAGGGGACAATATGTTTTGGAAGATAATAGAAAAGGTCCTGTAACCGAATATGCTGTTATCACAATGGATATCATAAAATCTTCTGAAATGAGTTATAAGAAATTTAATTTAGAACTAAGAAAAAGAGTAAAAGAGTTAAATTTGGCAATTAAGCATAGTTATAACTGTGAAAGAGAATTTTTTATTTCACAAGGTGATGAAATTCAAATTATATGTCCATTTGAAAACGAAATAATATATTTATTAATAATTACATTGTGTTATTTACACCCATTTAAAGTAAGATATGCAGTTAGTTTTGGTATGATTGAAAGCGAATTGAAAAAGAATTCATGGGAAATGAATGGACCGATTTTTTGGAATGCGAGAGATTGCTTAACTAAATTAAAAAATAGCAAAGATTATGACGGATTAGTTATAAGTGAGTATAATTATACAGATAAACTTTGTAACAATATATTATCTTTAGTTAATAAAACTATAAGAAGAATTACTGATAAACAATGGGATGCAATTAGATGTGAATTATCAAAAAAGCATATCGATAGTGCTTTAGAAGAACTTGAAATTAGCAAAACGAGTTATTATGATAGATTAAATGTATCAAATATGGAAGAAATAATAAAAGCACTAGAAACAATAGTTGAAATTATGAAAAAAAGGAGATTAATTGTATAATGTTTACAAAAAATAAAGAACTAACAGTGGATAATATCATATAGTAGAATTATTCAATTACAAAGGTAGGGGGGATATGAATGCCTTGTAGACATGAATTTGGAATAATAGATTGCTTAGAAGAATATAGAGAGGAGTATGAGCCTAAAAAATATAATTGTACTTATGTAGAGGATGATTTATTAGATGAAATATATGATGAAGAGTTTAAAGCTAAAATAGAAAACCTTCACACTTTTGCACATAATACAGATAGACCGTATAAAAACCTTGCGTATTATGGAATAACTTTGATTCCACCAAAATCTCTTAAAAAATTTTTAGATATTATCATTGAGGCTAATGCAAAACATAAAGCAAAAGAACTTGAAATGTTGATTGATAAAATAGCTGATGCAATTAAAGAAAATAAATGGATGATTCATTATGGTATTTAAAGAGTAATTCTTTGAGGCATACAAAAGGGATACATAGTAGTATTGGCTATTTAACTCCACAGGAATATGAAGATTTAACTAAAAAAATCATATGAAAAGTTCAACTTTTTCTGTCTAATATATTGACATAGAACCAGTATAACTAACTATAAAAATTAGTATACTGGATTTTGTTATTTATCCTGAGTTGTCAGTAACTGCGTAAATGTAAAGGAATAGACGGATATAAAATGATTTATGTTAAGGCACTTATTTATGGAGTACCTTCTATAATTGATAGAAAAGGGAATTATTTGAAAGATTACACATTGTGTTACAATTAAAATAAAAACGAGTGAAAAGGAGATAGACATGCCAATAAAAAAATATGATAAGCCCAATAAGACTATACAGTGCATTAGACTCCTGAAAATACTCAAATCGAAAAAATATGTAAAAAAAGCAGAAATAGCATACCTATTAGGAGAAGAAACTACCAGAAATATAAATAACTATAAAAATACATTATATGATGCAGGCTATCCCATATATTATAAACCTGGCAAAAATGGCGGATATACTTTGGAATTTGATGCAATGTTGCCAAGTATGAAAATGAATGAATTTCAATTAAAATCACTAAGTGTAGCATATGAATACTTGTTAAAAGAGAGTAATGTTCCTAACAAAAACACATTACTTGATTACTTAGGTAATGGATTTTTAGAAAATGAGAAGACTTATAGTAAAGAGAAATTAGCACTTTATGGTCATTTTCCATTAAGTATGCCTCCACAAGAAATTGAAAAAAGATATTACATAATTCAGACAGCAATAGATTCAAAAAGAAAAGTGAGGATATTGTACAAGGGATATAAGCAAGATAACTATAAAATCATTCACCCGTACAAGCTTTTCAAATACACCAATTGGCTTGTTTTTGCTTATGATGAAAGTATTTCAAATAAGGCCTATTCAAGATTTAGTAAGTTTAAATTGCACAGAATGAAAGAGATTGAATTACTTGATGATGAGTACATTGAAGATACCAATTATAAGGAAGAAGAGTATTTTGATAATCAAGGGGCTAAAGAATCCATTACCCATGTAAAATTAAAAGTTTATGGACCAATGGGACGGATGTTAGATGAAAAGATCTATGGTGAGAATCAAGTGGTTACATGTCTTGATCCAAATAGACAAATTTATTTATTTGAAGCAGATATGCGTAATCCATTGGTAATAAGAAAATTCATTCTTTCATTTGGTTCAAGGTGCGAAGTGATTGAGCCAGCAGAAATAAGAGATGAAATAATAGCTGAAGTAAAAAATACACTGGCTTCTTATGAAAAATATTATTTTACTGAACAATCTTTGTGTAATAAAACGGATTATGATGGTGTTATAAATAATGAAGAGAGGTCAAATAAAATGATTATCAAAGGGAAATATAGTGAAGCTATAGTTTATACAGACATAATTGAAGAAGGTGCAATGAGTCAGATAAAAGAAATATGTGATATTGAAGCATTTGCTAATTCTAAGATTAGAATAATGCCAGATGTTCACCAAGGAAAAGGGTGCGTAATTGGATTTACCGCAAATTTGGGAGAGAAAGTGATACCAAATATTGTAGGTGTTGATATTGGTTGTGGTATGTTAACTGTGAAATTAGGGAAAGTTCATATAGACCTGAAAAAACTTGATGATTATATTAATACAAATATCCCAAGTGGAAAATCCATTAATCAGCATAAGCAAGTTGAATTTTTGTCAGTATTAGAAGAATTGAAATTGCTTAAGGATGTAAGACAAGACTTGAAAAAATGGAATAGAGCCATTGGATCCCTTGGTGGAGGAAACCATTTCATTGAGGTGAATATTGATGAGGAGGACAATAAGTATCTTGTCATTCACTCTGGTTCAAGAAATTTGGGACACGTAGTAGCTACTCATTATCAGAACCAAGCTATTGAATACCATTCTGGATACGATAATGAATATCTAGAAAGCAGACAAGAATTAATTCATACTTACAAACGTGATGGTAGACGAAAAGAAATTCAAAATGCCATTGTTGAATTAAAGGCGAAATTTTATAAAGATAAAAAACTTCCTGATGGGATGTGTTACTTAGAAGGACATAAGAGAGGGGAATATCTTCATGATATGTCAATATGTCAACGTTTTGCAGAGCTAAATAGAGAGATAATAGCGAAAAGAATTTTGACGTATATGTTTGGTCATGATGATTTTCAAAGTTTCCAAACCACTCATAATTATATTGATTTTCAGGACAATATCGTTAGAAAGGGAGCCATAAAAGCTTCAAAAGACACTGAAGTATTGATACCCATAAATATGCGTGATGGTTCAATCTTTGCTGTAGGTAAAGGGAATGATGAATGGAATTGTTCTGCACCTCATGGTGCTGGAAGGTTAATGTCAAGAACTAAGGCTTTTGAGTTAATTGAGTTCAAAGACTTTAAAGAAGAGATGAAAGGTATTTACTCTACTTCTATCACACCAAAAACTATTGATGAATCTCCAATGGCGTATAAATCAATAGAAGATATTCTAGATAATATTGGAGATACGGTAGAAGTAAAAGCCATACTTAAGCCAATTTATAACTTTAAGTCCCAGAATTAGTAGGTCAAAATGGATATTGCAAATCATGTATATATGTATTCTACCCACGTTTCCAAGTTATTTAAGAAAGAAACAGGTATGATACCTACGGAATTTAGAAATAAAAATATGAAATAAGGTATATGAAAAAAATATATAAAAACGGGAAATTATAAAGTAATTGCTTATGATTTCCCACTATGCTATAATTGATAACAAATCGCAATAAAATATAGTCGCTTTATGGTTTATTTATAAAAATGATGAAAAGGGAAATAGGTGAAAATCCTATGCAGCCCCCGCTACTGTAAGATTGACGACATTACAATATGCCACTGTGTTTAACGGGAAGGCGTGATGAAGGATGATATCAAAGCCAGGAGACCTGCCATATAAGCATTAAGTGTATTCTTCGGTGGGAAGAATTGCAATGTAACTCTTTTGTATTGCAGCAGCTCCCTACTTGATGGCTGTTTTTTTATTGCACAAAAACATAAAAGGAGATGTATTATGCAAAACAAATTAATCGTACTTGTACTTGTTCTATGCCTTGGTCTAATGGCTGGTTGTACAACAAAAGAAGTAGAACAAGTAACACCAGAGACTGAAATGCCTTATACTTACACTGAAAATTTTAATAATCAAGACCATGAGATGACAATTTCATCAGCTCCTAAAAAAGCTGTTTCCATGTCTCAATTTACAACTGAAATTCTACTGACTTTAGGGTTAGAAGACCAAATGGCTGGTACAGCCTTTTTAGAAGAAGAAATTTATTCACCCCTTGCAGATGCTTATAAAAAAGTACCTGTTTTATCAGAAAAATGGCCAGCTTATGAAGTTCTTATGGGAGCAGAACCTGATTTTGTTACTGGTTGGGCAGTGGCATTTTCTAAGCGTGGAGTAGAATCTTCTACTATCTTACAGAATAATATTCCAATTTATGTACCAAATTCTACAAAGTCAATGGATGCAACACTAGATACCCTATTTGTAGATATGATTGAAATGGGAAAAATCTTTGATGCTTCAGATAGAGCTCAAGCTTATGTTAAAGATCAGCAAGAACTTCTGAAAAATGTACAAAAGAAAATTCAGGACTTGCCTGAAAAACGTGTATTTATTTTTGATTCAGAAGATGAAGAACCCTTTACTGTTTATGAAGGTTTTACAACAAATCTTCTATCTATGATTAACGCCAAAAACATTCTTTCTGGTAAAGGTGTTGAAAGAACATGGGGTAAAGCTAGCTGGGAAGAAATAATACAAGAAGACCCTGAGTATATTATTGTTGTGGATTATGGTACAAGTATTCGTAACACACAAGATTTTGATGGCAAAGTTGCATCATTAAAGGCCAATCCAATTCTTAAAGATGTAACAGCAGTAAAGGAAAATCAATTCATTCGTGTCAAGTTATCAGAAATCGTACCTGGAGTTAGAAATGTTGAAGCCCTTGAAAGGTTAGCAGAAACAATTCATGGGGTGACTCTTGAATAAGTGTGAAAAGGGGCCTTTTATGGGCCTCTTTTTTTTATTAATCTTAATAATTAGCAGCTTAATATTAATATCAATTACGCTTGGTGCTGTTACCATTCCCCTAGGACATATTTTCAATAAAGAATTGACAAAGACACAAACCCTTATTTTATATGATATACGATTACCACGGGTTATTGTGGTTGCTTTAGCAGGGGCTTGTTTATCTATGGTTGGTGTTTTTATGCAAACTATTACGAAAAATCATTTGGCAGAGCCTTATATTCTTGGTATTGCTTCTGGTGCTTCTGCTGGTGCTGTTGCTGCAATCATCCTTGGAATATTTAACTTCCTAGGCTCGTGGCATGTGTACGGTGGTGCGTTTATGGGGAGCTGTATTGCAGTTGCCATGGTTATCTATTTTGTTGGCTATAGCAACAATCCTATTAAACTTATATTGGTGGGTGTTGGGGTATCTGCTTTCTTCTCTGCACTTACCACAATGATTATATATACTTCTACAAATGAGGCTCAAATTCGTAGTGCCATGTTTTGGATGGTTGGCAGCTTTTCGGGTATTCATTGGCATGACCTTCCAGGAATTTTAGGTGTGACTGTATTTGTTGCTTGTGTTGGAATTGTTTTTTCAAAAGATCTAGACATTCTCTTGCTTGGTAGAAGGGAGGCTCAGTTTCTTGGGCAATCTGTGAGTAGGTTCTATATATTTATTACTGTTAGTGCATCCCTAGCAGTCTCTGTACTCGTATCAAAAACTGGTGTTATAGGATTTATAGGTCTTATTGTACCACATATGAGTCGAAAATTAGTTGGGGTAAAACATGGCTATTTATTACCCACTTCTGCATTAGTGGGAGGGATTGTACTTATAATTGCCGATAACATGGCCAGAACACTCTTTCGTCCAGAAGAACTGCCCATAGGTATTATGACAGCCCTTATTGGTGCCCCACTTTTTATCCATATTATTCTTAAAACTTATGACAAGGAGGGTTTATGATTAGAATAGAACATCTCTCATATACCATTGGAAATAAGCACATACTAAATAATATTAACTGCCATATTGAAAAAGGACTAATTTATGGAGTTATTGGTCCTAATGGAAGTGGTAAAACAACCCTTTTGAAGCATCTTTACAAGGAAATTCCTTCAGATAAGAGTATTAGGATAAATGGAGAATATATAGAAGACTATACATATAAGGAGTATGCACGCTGTAGTGCTATTGTCACTCAAAATCAAGATATGATTGAAGGGAATTTATTGGTTAAAGACCTGGTATTAATGGGACGATATCCATATAAGAGACCATTTGAACCCTATGATGAGGAGGATTATGATAAAGTTGAAGGGGCACTGGTGAAAGTTGGACTTTTAACCTGTGCAAACCAAAGCTTTTCTACCTTATCTGGTGGTGAAAGACAAAGGGTTCTTATTGCAAAGGCCCTTTGTCAAGAAACAGAACTATTGATTATGGATGAGCCAACTAATCATCTTGACTTGAAACATCAGGTCACCTTAAAAAAATTGCTACAAGACTTTCAAGGAACGGTTATTTTAACATTACATGACTTAAATTTTGCAAGTCAACTTTGTGATAGATTGCTTCTACTCAAAGACGGTGAAGTATTGGTGGAGGATAATACTGAACATGTCCTAAGGAGTAAGTCACTTTCTGAAGCATATGAACTTGACTTTCATATTAAAACAGAAGAGGGCCATGTAAATATTACACCAATATACGAATAAAAAGATTAATAGATAAAAGCATCCTATAGGCTAGATTTTCTCATTTAATCCTTCTAAGGAAATTTCATCTATATTATCATTTGAATCACTGATTTTCCAATCTGAATATAATTTGTCCTAAATTTTAATTCTAACATTCATAGGACAGTGAACAGAATAGATTCCAAATAATGTTACACCTCGTAAAAGGAAAGGATATACTTACTTTAGGCATATTCAAAAAATAACCTAGTCAAATTCCTCAGTGACATGACTAGGTTATTTTTTTATATGCTTAATTAATTCATCTGTTAAGTGATGAACCTGACTTAGGTTTAGTCAATAGGTATAAAAATATGTAAAAATCTTTGTGACAATTGTCAATTTACATGTAAATCTCCTAAAGGTATAATTTTCTTAAGAAATGGGAAGAGGAGAGGGTAAAGATGGCAGGATTAACACTGAAAAATATTGAAAAAAAGTATCCAAATGGGTTTCATGCAGTGAAAGATTTTAATTTAGATATAGAAGATAAGGAATTCATTGTATTAGTAGGGCCTTCAGGGTGTGGAAAGTCAACGACTCTTAGAATGATAGCAGGACTTGAAGAAATTTCATCTGGTGAATTGTATATAGAGGAAAAACTTGTAAATGACATGGCACCTAAGGATAGGGATATTGCCATGGTATTTCAAAACTATGCACTATATCCACATATGACAATTTATGACAATATGGCTTTTGGCTTAAAACTTAGGAAAAAACCAAAGAAAGAGATTGAAGAAAGGGTAGTTGGAGCAGCTAAAATACTTGGTATTGAGGATTTGTTAAAAAGAAAACCAAAGCAACTTTCAGGAGGACAAAGACAAAGAGTTGCATTAGGTCGTGCCATTGTTAGAGAACCAAAGGTGTTTTTAATGGATGAACCCCTTTCAAATCTAGATGCAAAGCTAAGAGTACAAATGAGAGCCGAGATTAGTAAACTTCATCAAAAACTTCAAACCACATTCGTTTATGTAACCCATGATCAAACGGAGGCCATGACTATGGGAACAAGAATTGTAGTTATGAAAGATGGTATAGTGCAACAAGTGGCAGACCCTCAGACTATTTATTCTTCACCATCAAATATGTTTGTGGCATCATTTATTGGTTCCCCTCAAATGAACTTCATTAACTGCAAATTAATTAAGGATGGTAATAATCTTTATGCTGAATTCCAAAATAACAAAGTACAGATTTTAAAAGATAAGTCTAAATTATTAGAGGAAAAAGGATATGTAGGAAAAGAGGTTGTTTTAGGTATTAGACCGGAAGAAATATTCGTTAAAGATGATAAATTAGAAGGAGGGGACAATTCTATAGAAGTAAAAGTTGATGTAACGGAAATGTTGGGCTCAGAGACATATCTGTATTTAGATATGAAAGGTCATAACATGATTGCAAAAGTAGATCCAAGCACAAATGTAAAGATCGGACAAAAAATTCATGTTGCTTTTAATTTAGAAAAAATCCATATATTTGATAAAGAGAGTGAAAAAACAATATTCTAATATGAAAAGATAAGCCTATGAAGGATAGGATTAATAGGGGAATAGAACATGGATAGATGTAAAATAGAGCTATTATTTAGCAAAATAAAAGGGATTATAGATGCAGAAATAAATTTAATAGATTTATCTGGATATGTAATAGAAAGTACATGTGATAAAAAAATGGATACCTATGATTCACAATTTAAGGGATTACATATTGAAAAGGGTATTCTAAAAAAGGGAAATTATCTTTATTTCTTTTATATGGATAGATATATAATATCCATAAGGGAAACAGATGATCAAGCAGAGAAACTTGCAAAAATCTTGGGACTCTTTATGACGGAAGATAGTCATAATCCATATGAAGAAGAAGTTATAAAAGATATTCTTCTTAGACGAGCTGTGAAAAGTGACCTAAGAGATGATCATAAAATCATAAATAGAGATTCACAGGATCCCATGCAGGTTAGTGTGATTAAAATAAAGAAAGATATGGGACATGAAGTAAAAAGCCTAATCACACATATTTATCCCAAAGATTATTTTATAAAAATCAATAGGGATTTATTTGTATTTATTAAACATGACAAGGATGGATGGGAAGAATATGTGCCCAATATTTATGAATCCATGTATTCAGAACTGTTTTATGAAGCACAAATAGGGGTAGGTACAATTGTTTACCATATACAGGATTTGCCTACTTCCTATGAAAAAGCCATGGTAGCTATGAAATTGGGAAGTATTTTTTTGAATAATAAGGATATATCCTATTATAAGGATCTAGGAATTCCTGTTCTTATAGAGAATATGAATATGGAAAAATTAAAAGAATTTAAGAAAGATATGCATTATGAAATCGGAGAGGTTTTAAAAGATAAAGAATTGGAAATGACTATTTTACAGTTTTTCAAAAACGATTTAAATGTTAGTGAAACGGCAAAAAAAATTTTCATACATAGAAATACATTGATTTATAGATTAAATAAAATCTATAAGTTAACGGGTTATGACTTGAGGAAATTTGAAGATGCCATGAATTTTAAAATTGCAATGTTGATCCATGTGTATCTACAAGAGGATCAATTAGGGACTTATGACTAGGTGAGATTCAATTGTCAAAGTAGCTATTGGCTAATTTAGCATAACCTATTTAATGCATACTTACCATGCTAGGAAAAGAAAGATATTTACCTGTTTAGAAAAGTTGCTGTATAAGAAAAGCCCTGATTTCTTAGAATTTAGGGCTTTTAGTCTTTATTTAAATACTATTCTTTTCATATTAATGAGTGTGGTTCTTTTCATCAGCTTCAGCATCTGCTTTAGTTTCATGAACTGTACCACGTGGATGTTCAGGTGGTCCATAGATAGCATATAATTTAAGTGGTGTATCACCTGTATTGATTAAATTATGCCACTTACCAGCGGGTATCATTATCCCATAGTCATCATAGACTTTTTCCTGAAAATCCAATTTGTTTTTACTATCCCCCATTAAAACAAGTCCTTCACCTTCTTCAATGCGTATAAATTGGTCCCCTTTGGGATGAACTTCTAAACCTATGTCCTCTCCAACAGGTATGCTCATCAATGTAACTTGTAAATTGTCTCCTGTCCATAAAGCAGTACGGAAAGTATCATTTTGTTTAGTAGCCTCCTCAATATCAATTGTAAATGGCTCTGGACCATAATCTTTTAATTTAGGAATATACACTGGTGTGTTAATGTAGTAGGGACATGGATAGGTTTTATACATATTACACATGGGTGTGTAAATACAATAAGGGTATGGATAAGGATAGGGCCTATACATATTATACATACTGTTCATTCCTTTCATAGTCTTATAAAATTATCATATGTGCCACCTATAGAAAAGGTGCCTTGATTCACTAATACCCCATGGGATTGAGATCACATAACTATCTATTTACCCATCGTAAAGTATAGTTGCTGCTAACTTGTAATAAACCAGTTATATGCCTTAGTTGAAAAAATCCGTGCAAATTTCCCATGGGTATAGTAATATTAAGTTAATGAGTCCTTATGATTGGATATAAAAAATTAATTTAAATTTATAGGAAAATAAAATGACTTTCAATTAACATATTAATTAGGTTGAAAAATATGGGGGAATAGCATTGGGTGCTAAAACAAAGAAACAACAGTTTATATATTCTATAAGTATAGGTATTTTAACAAGTATAATACTTACTGTATTGTTTTTTTTCGGTATTGATAATATAGAAAGTAAGGACAAACATAGGGAAAAACTAGAAGTAATGGGAAGATTTCTTAGATTCCAATCTGAAGCAGAGGCTACGATAAGTGATAGCATAAATTTACTAGAAGGCTATTTAGCATATATACAAACAAATCCTAATATATCAGAAGAGGATACAAATAGATATTTGAAGCAGCTATTGTCAAAAAAAACAACTTTCATAAGAAATATAGGCATTTTGAAGGAAACTACAATTATATGGAATTATCCCAGAGAAGGTAATGAAAAAGCCATAGGTCAAGATTTAACAACTATACCTAAACAAAAGGATGAAGTAATAAGGGTAAAAAAAACATTAAAGGGCATATTTACAGGACCTACTAATTTAATACAAGGAGGAGTTGGATTCATTGCTCGCTTACCCATAGTAATTGATGAGGAATATTGGGGCCAGATTAGTGTTATTTTAGATGCAGACAAATATCTTAAATATATAGGTGAAATGGCAAAAGAAGCCCACCTTAATATAGCCATATATAATGAAGGGAACTTTCCATTAAAACCATTTTATGGTGATGATGAAATAATAAATAGGGAGGGTATAGTCCTAAACGTAGAAAAACTTAATAGTAGATGGAAAGTTGTTATAGAACCTTTAGGGGGATGGAAAGGCTATGAAAGGAAAATTCTCATTTTGAAATGGTTAGCCATACTAGTTAGCACTATAATTGGATTTTTCGTACATATGATCTTATATACAAGGTATCAGCTAAATTATCAAGCTACAAATGATCAATTAACAGGACTAAACAACAGATATGTCTTAGAGTACTATTATGAAACTGTCTTAAAAAAAGCAGAGGCAAATAATAGATTCATGGGTATATTTTTAATGGATATTAATGATTTCAAAAGGATCAATGATAATTATGGACACAAGGTAGGAGACTTGGTTTTAATTGAATTTGCAAAGAGATTGAAATCCATTGGAATAAATGAAAAAAGAGTATTTAGACTAGGTGGGGATGAGTTTTTAATTTTGGTTTCAGAAATTAATGAACTTAAAGATTTAGAAGATGTTCATGGAATAATAAGAGAAGAATCAGCTTTTACATTTGAATATAAAGATATGAATATGGAGGTTATTCCTAGTATAGGTCTTGCCACTTATCCCATAGATGGAGATACTTTAGATAAAATTATGAATGTTGCAGATACAAGGATGTATGAGGAAAAAAGATTAACAAAAGAAAAAAAAGTTAATTGAAAGATTCCATAGTAACAAATAACCCTTATTTGACTCAATTAGATTAGTCAAATAAGGGTTATTTTATTTTTTAGTGTCTGTATGGTTAGAGTTCTTGTTTTTTTCCCACTTTTTATAATCCTCAAGCAAAATCAAGGCTCTTTTAATTGTCTTATCCTTTACCTTTGAAGGATTTTTAAGAATTTGTGACATTTGGACTAATTGAATTTCTAAATATTTAGGATTGTTAAGTTTATTAGAAATAGAACCTGTATCAGATTTCTTTTTTGATGCAGATAGGGATTCCTTAAACATCAATAACAGGAAACTATTTTTCTTTTTTTTAGGAACTTGCTTGGCTGATTCATAAACTTGAGCGAATAAATTCTCTAAGTTTCGCCTTCTATAATGATAAAATGCGATAAGTAAACCAATTCCTAAAATTATTATTGCACCAATAATAAACATATTTTTACTGTCCACTAAGCTCACTCCTTTAGAAAAGATACTATCTATTTTACCATAAATTCCTGAAAAATACACAATTTATTCCAAAAGTAATTGAAAGATTTGTAGTAAAATGCTTTTTGAACAATATTTCAAGAAAAAATGGAACAAATTTACTAAGGCATATTCAAAAAATAAATTAGCCATTTCACTGGTTAGTTGAATTATTTTCTTGGTTATGGAGTTGATTACATATCTTTAATATGCTCACTCACCGTGCCTTGAAAATGAATAATATTTAGGAATAAGGGCATCTATCGATAAAAGATAGGTGCTTTTCATATATTATAAGGACAGAACCTAATCCTTATTGACCTTTGTTTATTCTAAAAGAGAGAAGGTCTACTATTTGATTAAAATAAAAATGGAACTATTGACAAATAAAGGAAAAAGAATTATCATAACAATGAGAATCATTATCACTATTGGGGAGATTAGTTTGATTAAGTAAAAGTTTTTTTATCCACAATAACCGACGGTGACGTCGACGATTCGAAATATAATGAAGAGAGACGAGGAGATGTGAAGTGAAAAATAGTAAGCAAAAAGAGATGATTTTGAATGAAAATCTATGGAAAGTCATGTTTCAATTATCTTGGCCTGCGGTAATTGCAATGATTTTGTATGGATTAAATACGGTAGCAGATGTGATTTTTGTAGGACGGTTTGTGGGGGAGATGGCTCTTGCGGGAGTATCTTTGGCATACCCTTTAACTCAGATAACTTTAGGGTTAGGATCTTTAGTAGGTGTTGGAGCTGGCTCAGCGCTTAGTATTGCCATAGGTGCTAATGATCATGATACTCAGAAAAAGTTATTAGGTAATGCTAATTACTTGAATATACTATTCACCTTGATATTTACAGTAATTGGTACTGTTTTTGCCACAGAACTAGTGAAAATGATGGGTGGTTATGGTGAAGAACTTATCTTTGGAGTGAACTATTTCAAAGTCACTGTCTATGGTTCCTTTTTTTGGATAGCAGGCCTTGCTGGAAATATGATTGTGAGAGCAGAAGGAAAGATGAAATCAGCTGCTGTTATGATGGGTATAGGTCTTATCGTTAATATTATTGCCAATTATATCTTAATTGTTATTTTAAAATTAGGAGTTAAAGGAGCTGCCATTGGTACTAATATAGGTATGATTGTATATACGATTACTTCTTTAGTTTATTTTAGTAGGAAAAAGGCAACCTTTGATGCAAAACCTTTTTCAATTAATAGGGATAAAAAGATTATGAAATCTATTTTGTCTATGGGAGTACCTTCATTTATTATGACAATTATGTGCTTAATTCAAGCAATTGTTGTATTGAATGCCTTAACTAATTTTGGAACCATATCTGATGTGGCTTTCTATGGGTTAACATATAGAGTATTTACATTTATGCTGACACCTATTTTTGGTTTGATGCGTGCCCTACAGCCTGTAATAGGAATAAATTTTGGAGCATGCAAACATGATAGGGTTATTAGGAGTTTCAAGATTTTTGCTATAGGAGGAGCATTGATTATGTTACCATTTTGGTTGGTTATGATGTTATCTCCTAAAATGATTCTGAGCTTAATGTTGCCTCATAAGAGTTTTGTCATTGGAGAAATCATGAATTTCAGAATTTATATGGCATTACTTCCACTATTACCAATGATATTTATGTCAATGACTTTCTTCCCTTCTATTAATAAGGGGAAACATGCATCTATTATGGGTATAGCTAGACAATTGTTGTTTTATGTGCCTGTTATGATCATAATGCCAAGATTTTTTGGTATTAAGTGGGTGTATATTGGTTCATTTTTAATCGATTCAATTATTATTCTATGGGCTACTATTATAGTGGCTAGGGAATTCAAGGTTTTAAAAGGAAGCAATGAAAAGTTCAATTTACATCTAGGGGGAAATTAATGATTTATAGAATCATAAGATTTATCTAATATTAATAATATTTAGGAATAAGGGCAGGTTTAGATGGGCAAAACTTAAATATGGCTGTAACTGATCAATATATTAAAAAATTTGTAGGAAATATATTAAAAATCAAATAAAAAAGGGCATGTGGACAATTAAAATCCATGTGCCCTTGACTTTTGTCTTTTTAAATTGTCTATTATGAAGGAAATTCTCATAAAAAATTTAAATATGTGTCACAAAAGAATGTTTATATACGTTATAAGGGTGAAGATACATGGAGATCTTGGAGAGGAAGATATGAGATGAAGGAAAATCAATTAGAAGGGAGCTTTGATAATCAGGAGATATTAGAAAGTATTGTGAAGTTATATGGACAACCTCTTTTAAGGTATTGCCACAATATACTTTGTGATTATGCAGAAGCACAAGATGCTGTTCAGATGACTTTTATCAAAGCTTATAATAAGAGGAAAAATTTCAAAGGGGGCACAAATTTATCATCATGGTTATATAGAATTGCATATACAACCTGTATTGATATGATACGGAAAAAGAAATTATTATTTTTTATTCCCCAGGAAAAAACAAAGAATGATGATTTCATAAGGGAAGATCTAAAAAGGGCTCTATTAACTTTATCTCCATTGGAGAGGGCATTAGTATTTAGTAGGGTTATTGATGAGAAAAGCTATTCAGAGCTTGAAACTGTGTACAAGAGCTCTGCTACCACATTACGAAAGAGATATGAACGGGCAAAGAAAAAACTGGCCAAGGTATTAAAGGAAACAAATCCATATTATAAAAGATTGGAGGAGAGAAAATGAAATATGATTATGATAAAGAGATCATAAGGGATGCTATAGGTACTATTAAAACCCCAGAGTATGATATTATGTCAAAGGTTAAAAAGAATATGGAAGTTTCTACATATCCAATGAACATTAGAAAAAAAGCAGTAATTACATTAGTTACATGTATGTGTTTCATGTTTACTATGGGAGTAGGTGCAATCCATATGCCTATTATAAATGACTTTATTTATAGGATAAATCCAAACATTGCATTAATATTTCAACCTATATGCATAAGTAGCGAAGACCAAGGAATTGAAATGAAGGTAATTGGTGCTATAAATGATGATGAAATGGCCATTATATATGTATCTATGAGGGACTTAATAGGTGATAGGATAGATGAAACACTTGATTTATATGATTTTTCATTTACAGGAGCTAATATGTACAACAGCCAGATTGGCAATTATGACAAGGATAATAAAACTGCAATAATGAGAATACAAGGAAATGGGGGAAAAGAAATTAATGGAAAAAAAGTGAGTTTTTCCATAGAATCATTTATTAGTAAGAAGAAAATTTTTGATGGAATAGATGGAAAAATAAATCTTTCCCAGATAGAGAAGGCTAAAGAAACCCAATTAATTCAAGCTGGTGGAGGGGGAGGAAAATTATATAATGATCTTTTAGTAAATGGAAAGGTCAGGGTTTTGCAGACAGATAAAATAAATATAAGTATTCCTAAAATTGATTTTATGAGTATTTCGAATATAGGATATGTGGATGACCTTCTTCATATTCAAACAAGATGGACTAAAAGTGGAATTGACGACCACGGATACTTTTACTTTGTAAATGAAATGGGAGAAAAAATTTATGGTGATGTAACTAATTATTATTTTAAAGGTGATGAAAATTCAAAGAAGAAAAGTGGCTACTATATTGAATATGTTTTCAATGTGAAAAATATAGATTTAAACAAGGCAAAATTAAAAGGATATTTTGTAACGGACAATAATTATACACAAGGCAATTGGAAAACCACATTTAAGATCCAATCTGTAGTAGAAGAAAAGAAAGAGTATTGTAATATTAAATTAGGTAAGGGAACTATAAATAGAGTATCCATATCTCCATTAGGAGTAACTTTAGTGGGAGATGAAAATATTGAACTAGAAAAAGCAAATGTTAAAGTCAGTATGTTGGATAATAAGGTAGAAGAATTTAATTCATCAACTAGATTTGAGAGTGATGATGAAGTGAAGATTAAATTTATTTCATCAAAGCCACTAGATATTTCTAAAGTTAAATCAATAAAGATTAATGATGAAATCTTAAAATTCAATTATTGATTGCCAAAGATATATATTTTTTAACAAGTTTCTACAAAGAGATAAATAATTGCAAGATTCTTGGTATATTGATATAATTTACATATTAACGTATAAGGAGGAGGACTATGTCTAAAAAATTTCGTTTAATTACACGAAGTGATTTTGATGGGTTGGTTTGTGCAGTTTTGTTAAAAGAACTTGACTTAATTGATAATATTAAATTTGTTCATCCTAAAGATATGCAAGATGGTTTAATAGAAGTAAATAGTGGAGATATAACTACCAATTTACCATATGTAGAAGGTGTTCATTTAGCCTTTGACCATCATTTGAGTGAAACTATTAGGGTAAAGGGAAAAAAAGAAAATCATATTATTGATCCTAATGCTCCGTCAGCAGCAAGGGTTTTATATGAATATTACGGAGGAAAAGAAAGATTTCCAAATATTTCAGAAGATATGATTGTTGCAGTGGATAAAGCAGATTCTGCCCAATTTAACATGGAAGATGTATTAGATCCTAAGGGTTGGGAATTATTAAGCTTTATGATGGATGCGAGAACGGGTTTAGGAAGATTTAGAGATTTTAGAATATCTAATTATAATCTTATGATGGATTTAATTGATTATTGTAAGGATCATGATATTGATAAGATATTAGAATTACCAGATGTGAAAGAAAGAGTTGAGTTATATAATCAGTATGACGGTCAATTTAAAGAGCAAATCAAAAGAAATGCACAAGTCCATGATAATGTACTTGTTATAAATCTTAAGGATGAAGAAACTATTTACCCAGGAAATAGATTTATAAAATATGCTCTTTTCCCTGATACAAATATATCTATTCAGGTTATATGGGGATTCAAAAAACAAAATACAGTACTTACAGTAGGAAAGTCTATTTTCAATAGATCTTCAAAGGTAAATATTGGTGATATAATGTTAAGCTATGGTGGCGGCGGCCATAAAAATGCAGGAACATGCCAAATTGATCATGATAAGGTGGATGAAGTTTTATCTGAGATTATTGAAAAAATAAAGGAATAACAAGTGTATACATACTAAACATGGCAAGGGGTGGTTTATAGCTACCTCTTGTTATATTTTAAGAAAACTTATTAATAGACAATTTTTTAAAATGTATTTATAAATCAACCAGGAGTCCTTGTAATTATACGAAAGTTATGGTAAACTTTCAGTGTTGTCTGAATTTTTAAAAGTGTTTGTATTGGCTAAATTGAAGGCATAATATGAATTTTTTTCAAGGAAAATACTTTTGGATTTGGACTGCATACAATTTTATTTTAAAAAAAGTCATGGGGGGAAGAAAATGACAAATTTATTAAGGCAATGGAATCAAATAAGTTTGGTTAAGCGAATCCTTATTGGTTTGACCGTCGGTATTATTTTAGCTACTATAGCTCCAGGTGCAGCAAAACCAATCGCTATTTTTGGTTCATTATTCGTAGGAGGGTTAAAGGCAGTTGCACCTATATTAGTATTCTTCTTAGTAATGTCTGCCATCTCTCAACATAAGGCTGGCCAAAAGACTAATATGAAATCAATCATCGTTCTTTATCTTTTAGGAACATTTTTAGCAGGTCTTGTGGCTGTTGTGGCAAGTTTCATGTTCCCAGTATCATTAACACTTGGAGCAGGTATTGATAGTATAACGCCTCCAGGAGGAGTTGTTGAGGTACTAAAAACATTATTGATGAATGTGGTTGACAACCCAGTAAAAGCACTTTTTAATGCTAACTACATTGGTATTTTAGCTTGGGCATTACTTCTTGGTCTTGCATTAAAAAATGCACCAGAAACTACAAAAACAATGATTAATAATTTCTCAGATGCTTTAGCTCAAATCGTAAGATGGGTAATAAACTTTGCACCACTTGGTATTATGGGTCTAGTAGCTGGTACAATCGCTACAAGTGGTATAGGAGCTTTACTAGATTATGGAAAGTTACTTGCTTTATTAGTTGGTTGTATGGCTTTTGTAGCACTTGTTGTAAATCCAATTATTACATTTGTTATGATCCGTCAAAATCCATACCCACTTGTATTTAAGTGTTTAAAGGACAGTGGTATTACAGCATTCTTCACACGTAGTTCAGCTGCAAATATTCCAGTAAACATGAACTTATGTGAAGAATTAGGTTTAGACAAGGATACTTACTCAGTGTCAATTCCACTGGGCGCAACTATAAACATGGCTGGTGCAGCTATTACAATTTCTGTATTAACACTTGCAGCAGTTCATACATTAGGTATTCAAGTAGATATGGGTACAGCTCTAATTCTAAGTATTCTTTCAGCAGTAAGTGCTTGTGGAGCGTCAGGAGTAGCTGGTGGTTCATTACTACTTATTCCTCTTGCTTGTAGTTTATTTGGTATTCCAAATGATGTGGCAATGCAGGTTGTTGGTGTAGGTTTCATTGTAGGGGTTATTCAGGACTCTTGTGAAACTGCACTTAATTCTTCAACAGATGCACTTTTCACTGCTGTTTCTGAATTTGCAGAGTGGAGAAAAGAAGGAAAAGAAATCCGCATTAAGAAAGCAAGTAAGGTTGCTTAGATATTTAGTTAAATCCTCTATTTTAGTTTTAAAACTAAAATAGAGGATTTATTTTTATGTAATTTATAAATATAAAATATAATTTTAAGGACAAGACACATAACTATTTGTTCAGTTAATAAAATTTATCGTTTAAGTAAAACTGTTGGAAAATACCATATATTGTTGTAAAATCTAAGTAATATTAGATTTATAAAAAATTATGACAAAGATTAAATAAATGGAGATACATATATGAAGATTAGTATTAAAAAGAAAATCATAGGACCCCTTTTGTTTCTAATGATTATGCCAATTATAGCATTGAGCCTCTTGTCCTATTGGAATAATTACAAACTTATAAATAATTATGAAGTGGCAGAAGTAAATAATGAATTAAATGATTTAATAGTATTGTTAAATAGTGTTGAAAAAAACCATTATAGTAAAGAGTTTATGATAAATTACATAAAGTCATTAAACAAAAATAATATGTTCATTATTGAAAATGGTAAATTCATATATAATAGCATTGGAAATGAAAGTATTAATGAAGATAAAATTTTAAATGGTATTTGGAAAGATAAGAGAATATCTAATAGATATATTTTAAATTATAGGGTGTATCATCAATGGAATTGGAAAATAGGTCATTTGATTGACAAAAAAGAAACATCCTATAACACTTTGAGTACCAATGGAAATATGCTTGTATTAATTATTCTTTTTGTCTTATTTTCTTTAGAAGCCATTATTTTAATTACAGATAATATATCAAAACCTATAGGAATACTTTTGAATGGCTATAGGGACATTATTTCAGGTGATTTCAAAAATGAAATAGACATTAAAAGGGAAGATGAACTAGGACTTCTAGGTTATGCCTTTAATGATATGAAAAATGAAATTGCCAATAGAACAAATAAGTTTATACAAATGAAAAACTTTAATGAAGATATATTAAGGAGTATTTCAACTGGGATTATTACCACTAATATAGATGGGAAAGTGATGAAATACAATGAAGCAGCTGTTCATATGATTGAAAGGGAGATAGAATCATGTGAACCTAATATAGGAATCATAAGGGTCATTCTTAGGCAAATAATGAGTACTTTACAAAGGGAAGAAACTATTAATAGGGTAGAAAATTTTCAAAGTAAAGAAGAAGGAAAAGACATTTATTTAGATATTACAACTTCATTGATGAAAAATATTAAGGGAGAAAAAATAGGTGTCATATGTAGTTTTAATGATATAAGTAGTAGAAAGAGAATAGAGGATAAAATAGATAGAATTAATCGATTGGCTTCTCTAGGTCAATTAACTGCTGGGTTAGCCCATGAAATAAGAAATCCTCTTTCTGGAATGAAAATGAGTTCTCAAGTCTTGAAAAATAGATTATATGAATATTTAAATGATACGGATAAAAAATTATTTGATGCAAATATTAATGAAATTGATAGATTAAATGGATTAATAACAGATTTGTTAGATTTTGCAAGACCCCACTTGCCTAGATTTCAAGTTGTAAAGGTCCATAATGTTTTAGATCATGCATTACAATTCTCAAATAAAATAATATGTGAAAAAAAGATTGCTGTCTTAAAAGAAGAGAAAAGTGAACCTATATTAGCATATTTTGACAAGGGTCAATTGGCTCAAATCTTCTTAAATATTATAGGAAATGCTGTAAAATCCATGAATAAAGGAGGAACACTAAAAATTACAATGGGGAAAAGTGAGAGGATAAAAAAAGAATATATTCTTATAGGTTTTGAAGATAATGGATGTGGCATTGAAAAGGAAAATATCACTAAAATATTTGACCCATTTTATACTACCTATGAAAGTGGTACGGGCCTAGGGCTTTCCGTTGTTCATAAATTAATAATTGCAAATAATGGGGAAATTGAAGTTGAAAGTAAGATACATGTGGGAACAAAAATAAAATTATATATACCAATCTATAAGGGAGACAATTATGAAAAAGAAAGTATTGATTATTGATGATGAAGAACTGATTAGATTATCATTAAAGGAAGGCTTAAAGGATTTTAATTATGAAGTGGAAACTGCAAAGGATGGAAATGAAGCAATAGATAAGATTAACTATTTTAGACCAGATATAATCCTTTTAGATATGAAATTAAAAGGTGAGAACGGATTAGATATTGCCCAAAGTATTAAGAAAATAGATGATGCCATTGAAATCATAATAATGACTGCATATGGAGATATTAAAACTGCAATAAAAGCTATAAAAGTTGGAGCAACGGACTATCTAAAAAAACCATTAGATTTAGATGAGGTAAATGTATCCATATCCAAAGCATTAAAAAATCAATCTATAAAGAGAAAGCTTGAGATTTATGAAAAGCGTGAATCCAAAACGAACCATGAATTAATTGGAGAATCTAAGGTTATGGAAGATACTATTAAAAAGATTAATATATTATCAAAAAATGATTCTGTTACAGTATTAATAAGGGGAGAAACTGGAACAGGTAAAGAAGTAGTAGCTTCATCTATTCATCAAAATAGTATAAGGAAAGATTCTGTAATGCTTAGCATTAATTGTGCTACCATACCAAGTCAATTATTAGAAAGTGAATTGTTTGGCTTTGAGAAAAATTCCTTTAGTGGTGCAAATTCAAGAAAGAAAGGTTTACTTGAACTTGCCCATGGAGGAACCCTATTTTTAGATGAATTAGGAGAAATTCCATTAGATATACAGACAAAATTACTAAGATTTTTGGAAACCAGAAAGTTTAAAAGAATAGGTGGATTAGAATACATAGAGGTGGATATTCGAATTATTGCTGCCACAAACAAAGACCTTGAAGAAGCAATCAGAAAAAAAGAATTTAGACAGGATTTATACTATAGATTAAATGTGGTGCCTATTTTTATACCTCCATTAAGGGAGAGAGAAGAAGACATACTAAAAATTGCAAAATATTTTCTACATATTTATTCTAATAAATTTGGTAAATCTTTTGCAGGCTTTTCAAAAAAGGCGGAAAATCAGCTCATGAAATATTACTGGCCTGGAAATGTGAGAGAATTAAAAAACATAGTAGAAAGAATTGTAATATTAAACGATGGAGAAGTCTTAGATGTGGAAAATCTTCCTATAGAACTTCAAAATAATCCTTCAACAAAATTAGGGTCAGCTGGAATTGATGATTTTACTATAGAAGATAACTTTTCATTAGAAGATAAAATATCAGAAATTGAAAGAATATATATTAAAAGGGCATTAGATGAGGCAAAGGGAAATCATACAAATGCTTCAAAATTATTAGGTATTTCTAGGTTTGCTTTAAAAAGAAGAATGGAAAAATATTTTGATTAATGTGCGAAATCGAACAGTGTGATTGATTTCGCACATTTTTTTTGTGCGGAATCGAACAAATCCATTGTTTTAATTTTAAAAATTATTTGTAATAAGCAAGAATAGGCTTTTTTTATTCTTATTTTCAAAAAAATAGATTGGCATAAATGTTGCTTATATATTAGATATCTATGCATTATATGGAAATTTCACATAAGAGAATAAACAGAAGGAGTAATAAAATGGAAAAATTACTAAAAACAATTATTGAAAATAATAGGATATGGACCAAGGAAGGTAAGGTAGCAACCTACATACCAGAACTTGCAAAGGCAAATGGAGATGCATTAGGCATTCATATAGTTGACTTTCAAAGTAATGAATTTTATGAAGGAGATTATGAAACTAAATTTACAATTCAAAGTGTTTCAAAGGTAATTACTTTAATTTGTGCCCTAATGGATAAGGGAAAGGAAACGGTATTCTCAAAAGTAGGCTCAGAGCCTTCAGCAGATCCTTTTAATTCTATGGTGAAGCTAGAAACAAGGGATTGTCATACACCATTAAATCCTTTTATTAACTCAGGGGCAATCGTTACCACATCTTTAGTTGCAGGAGATAACGGAATTGAGAAATTTCATAGAGTTCATGAAATGATGAAAAAGATGGCACATAATGACCATATCAAAGTGAATTATGATGTATATAAGTCAGAAAAGTTAACTGGAAATACTAATAGGGCCATAGCCTATTACCTAAAGGGTGCAGAAGTAATAGAAAGGGATGTGGAAGATATATTAGA
Organism: Anaeromicrobium sp.; assembly: GCF_025210435.1. Taxonomy (GTDB): domain Bacteria; phylum Bacillota; class Clostridia; order Peptostreptococcales; family Thermotaleaceae; genus Anaeromicrobium. The sequence continues at coordinate 28,837 of NZ_JAOART010000050.1, read as the reverse complement.
TGCATATTTTAAATTATGCTCTATGGAGGTTACTGTAAAAGATGTGGCAAAAATGGCTGCTGTAATAGGAAATGGTGGTGTTGCACCTTGGTCAAATGAAAGGCTTATTCCTGAGGATGTGAATCAAATTGTTCAAGCTATAATGATGACTTGTGGTCTTTATAATGCTTCTGGAGAATATGCAGTAAATATTGGTATACCATCAAAGAGTGGTGTAGGTGGATGCATTATGGCCGTTGTTCCTAAAAAAATGGGAATTGCCGTAGTGGGCCCTGCACTAGATGAAAGGGGAAATACTGTGGCAGGAACAAAAGTATTAGAGGAATTATCTAAAGAATTAGAGTTAAGTATATTTAATTAGTTTTTTATGAAATTGTATTATATAGATTTCTGGTGTATAAACTTGCTTTATGCGGGCCTATTTCAGGAAAATATATTGAAAATCTTTTACATTGAAGTCCTTGTCACAAGCGACAGTGTGAATCTTCGTATATAGGTTCATGTGTCATGTTTAAGTAGCATAGGATGTTGTGACGTTCCTCAATTTCAAAAATTTCCAATATATTTTCCCTTATAGGCAAGCTACTGTATAGAGAAAGCTTAGTGTTACGAAATCTATAGTTTTATTAATTAAAAATTGGCTTTAGGTGAGCATACTTCAGGAAACCATTAAAAATTTTTTCCTTTTTAGGCAAGTTACTGTATTGGGAAAGCTTTGGGTTAATAAATCTATGATTGATTAAAAAGATAAAAAATATAAAGGAGAGTGCTTTTATGACAGAAATTTTAAATTCGCTGATTTCTATGGGGAATACCGTATTGTGGTCTTATGTACTTATAGGAATGCTACTTGTACTTGGAGTTTATTTCACATTTAGAACAAAATTTGTTCAGGTTAAACTTCTAGGTGAAACTATTAAGGTCCTAGGTCAAGGAAGAAGTAGTGTTGAAAATGAAGATGGAGAAAAGGGTGTATCTGCTTTTCAAGCTTTTTGTATTAGTGTTGCATCCCATGTTGGAACAGGTAACTTAGCTGGAGTGGCAATGGCAGTGGCTGTTGGTGGTCCAGGGGCAGTTTTTTGGATGTGGGTAATTGCTTTAATTGGAGCTGCAACCAGTTTTGTTGAAAATACTTTAGCACAAATTTACAAAGTAAAGGACGTAAATGGATATCGCGGTGGACCTGCTTATTATATGGAGAAGGCATTAGGTCAAAAATGGATGGGTCTTACTTTCTCAATTATAATTACTATAGTTTTTGGATTAGTATTTAACTCTGTTCAAGCAAATACAATTTCGGCTGCATTTGAAACAGCCTTCGGAATTGACAAATTATATGTGGGAGTAGGTCTGACAGTACTTACATGTTTAGTAATTTTTGGTGGAATTAAGAGGATTGCAAAGGTTGCAGAAATGATTGTTCCAGTAATGGCTACAGCCTATGTATTAGTAGCATTATTCGTACTAGCTAAGAATATTAGCATAGTTCCAGAAACATTAAAGCTAATAATAACTAGTGCCTTTGGATTTAAACAAGCTGTTGGTGGAGGAATTGGAGCAGCTATGATGCAAGGTATTAAGAGAGGGCTTTTCTCTAATGAAGCTGGTATGGGTAGTGCACCAAATGCAGGAGCAACATCTACAGTAAGTCACCCTGTAAAACAAGGTCTTATTCAAATGTTTGGAGTGTTTGTAGACACTATTATTATTTGTACTGCAACGGCAATGGTAGTTTTAATTTCAGGAGAATATGCCACTGAAGGATTAACAGGAATACAGCTTACACAAACTGCTTTAAGTTCTCAAGTAGGAGCTTGGGGTAGTACTTTTATAGCAGCCTGTATTTTACTTTTCGCATTTAGCTCAATAATTGGAAACTACTACTATGGAGAATCAAATATTGAATTTTTAAATGGAAATAAAACATGGTTGTTAATTTTTAGAATATCAGTAGCAGGTATGGTATTTTGGGGCACCCAATCGGCCGTGGCAATTGTTTGGAATATGGCAGATTTATTTATGGGTGTAATGGCAGTTATAAACTTAATCGCAATTGCCATGTTAGGAAAGATTGCCTTTGCAGCATTAGAAGACTATATAAAGCAAAAGAAAGAAGGAAAAGATCCTGTCTTCCATGTGGATAATATTGAAGGTTTAAAAAATGTTGAATGTTGGGGCATATCTAAAAAAATAAATACTAAAAAGGTAGTTTAATAATATTAAAAAGATGATCCTATTTAATTAACTTTATGATAGGGTCATCTTTTAAGTTTCCATATATTTAAAATATGTTAAAATAAAAAGAAGCGTGTAAAGACTTGAGGGGGACAATTATGGACAGTATTCCACGTAGGTTTATATGGCGGTTTGTTATATTATTTGTTGTGCTAGTGTTGTTAATCGGCAGTTTTTACCTAGGTAATTGGAGGTTGATTCTGAAAAATCAATATATTGAATCATTTGACAGCTCTATTGTACAATTAGATAATTCAATATCTGAATTTATTTCTACCTTTGAAAGTGCCCTAGAAATGTTTTCTCAAAATGAAATGATACAAAATGTTTCTGATTATCCAAGGGAATATTATTTACCTTCAAGACATTTGTTTAAATCATTTCAGCAATCATACCCATTTACTGCTTTTGCTTATTTTGCTCCTAATGAAATGATCTTAGGGAATAAAAAATTAGTTACTTGGCCAGATACATCAGAAGAACTAGAGTATGCAGATTGGGTTGCAAATCAAAGACCATGGTATACTAATGCAGTAAAGGCAAAGGGAAAAACGGCATGGACAAAGCCCTATTTAGATGCAACAACTAAAAAACCAATGATTACTATTTCTAAAGTAGTAAGAAATTTTAACAATGAATTTAAGGGAGTTATAGCCATAGATTTCTTTTTAGATGGATTGTCTAACAAAATTGAAAACTTTAAGGCCTTTAAGCAGGGACATGCCTTTTTAATTGATAAGGATAAGGAAAATTATGTTTTTATAACAAAGGATATAAAGGACAGACGATTTGATAATATTATTGAATCAAACTGGATATATAAAATTTTTGAAAGAAAATCAGGAAGCTTTCCTATAAGAGAAAATAATGTAAACTATTACGTAACTTATACTACAAATGAAGTAACTGGTTGGAAAGTACTTGGAATTATAGAAGAAGAGAAAATTTATAAGAAGACAAAAAATATGATGAAAGAAATATTTACTAGCAGTTTTATTATTATATTTATAGGAATCATATGTATAGTATATGTTTTTAATGAAATCACAAAATACATAAAGGATTTGAGTAGTTTCTTTAATAAAAATGAAGGTTATTCTAATATGAAAGACCATAAAAATAATGATTTATCAAATAAATTTGATTTAGCATTATCAGAAAGTGAAAATGAAGAATATTTCATAGATAAATCAAGTTCATATATTGATTTATTATTTGAGGCTGAATATGAAATGGAGAAAATTGTTAATATACTGGATGATAAATTGGAAAGGTACAATGATTTAAAGGTATTGAAGGAATTAGAGAGTGCTATTGATAGATTAGTTTATTTTAGAAATGAATTTAATAAGAGTTCTTCAAAGGTTCAACAAATCCAAAGGGACAATATAGAAAATTACATGAATGTAGTCCTTAATAGAATAAAAGATATAAAAGAAAAGGATAAGGACAATAGGGTTGAAGTTTTTTATGAAATTGAGAAGAAGATTATTATAAATGACAAAGTTTAGATTATATAATCATAAAGGGGTGCTGAGAATGAAAAAAGAAAGATTAAATCGCATATTAGAAAATATGGATAAACACCATATTGAACAATTAATTATTACTTGTCCTAATTCTATTTTTTATTTATTAGAAAAATGGATTCATCCAGGTGAAAGAATGTTGGCCTTGTTTATAAATAAGGAGAAGAAGGCAAAACTTATTATAAATGAATTATTCCCAATTGAAGGTGATTTAGGTGTAGATTTAGTAGTTTATAATGATACTGAAAATCCTATAAATTATTTAGGTAAATTTATAAATAAAGAAATTTTAATGGGAATTGATAAGGAATGGCCCTCTAGATTCTTAATTGAACTATTAAATCAAATGGAGGGTCTAAAGGTTACAAATAGTTCCATTGTCATAGATGAAGTGAGAATGATTAAGGATAAGGAAGAATTAGATCTAATGAGAAAAGCTTCAAGAATAAACGACAAAGCTATGGGGGAACTATTAGAATATGTTAAAGAGGGTAAATATACAGAAGCTCAATTAGGAAAAATTTTAGGTACAATTTATGCTAAATACGGTGGGGATGGTTTTTCCTTTAGTCCACTCATTTGTTATGGAGAAAATGCTGCTGAACCTCATCATAGCTCAGATGATACTATATTAAAAGAAAATAGTTCTATAATTATTGACATAGGATGTTTTAGGCAAAATTATGCATCTGATATGACAAGAAGCTTTTTTTATGGAGAGCCAAGTGAAGAATATAAAGAGATATATGAACTTGTTAGAAAAGCAAATAAAACAGCCATAGGAGCAGTAAGACCAGGTGTGAAATTTAGTGAAATTGATAAAGCGGCAAGAAAGGTTATAGAAGATGGGGGTTACGGAAAGTATTTTACCCATAGAACAGGCCATAATATAGGGATTAATGTACATGAGTTTCCTGATGTAAGTTCAGCAAATCATATGCCAGTTCAAGAGGGCATGGTTTTTTCCATAGAACCAGGTATTTACATACCAGGCAAGTATGGAGTAAGAATAGAAGATTTAGTTGTAGTTACAAAGGATGGTTGTGAAGTATTGAATCAATATCCTAAGGAGTTAGTTACTTTAAAATAATATCTTATAATTATTACCAATTCTGAAAAGGTTTAATTAGCCAAGTCATATTTTATTATTAGGGTTGACAAAAACGTTTAGGTGGTATACGATTCTAGTATGATAGAAAAAAATGTAAAAACAGTAGTAGAAAAATTTATGATGATGATTGAAAAATTATCTAGTTCAAGTAGGAAGCCTAGAGATTATGGTACTGATGTGGACATATATCGAAGTGAGATTCATATAATGAAGGTAATAGGAGATTACTCTAATTTACATGTTTCAGAAATCGCTAGGAAATTTAGAGTAACAAAGGGTGCAATATCACAAATTCTAAAAAAACTTGAAAGGAAGGGTTTAGTTGAGAAATATTTAGATGAAACAAATAACACTAGATTATTAGTTAAATTGACAGATAAGGGAAGGGGGGCATATGAGCACCACGAGGAATATCATAGAAAGTACGATAAAGATATTTTCACATATTTAGAAGAGCTAGATGATCATGAGTTAGAGGTTTTATTGACATTTATTGAAAAGGTGAGTGACATGGCGGAAAAACATATGTAATGTTTCCGCTTTAGTTTCCACAAAACGTATACATGCTAAACATCATCCTGTAATAAGTTATAATAACAGGTGAAATTTATGAATATATAAGGTACTATATTTTTTTATGAGAAACGTATACCATATATACGTTTTTGTGAAAATTCATATATAAATAAAAATAATAATATTAAGAAGGGGAGAGAAAAATGAATGAGAGAATTAGAATTATGAATGAAGAAAGAATTTCTACAGTATTATTGAAATTTGGAATACCTGCAATTGTAGGTATGCTCATTAATGCCATATATAATTTTGTAGATGCCATATTTGTAGGGGGATTAGGAACCAGTGCAATGGGGGCTGCTGCTATAGCATTTCCCATATCAATGGTTATTATAGGCGTTGGATTGACACTGGGAAGTGGTGCAGCTTCTTATATTGCAAGACTATTGGGAAAGGGAGACAGGAAACAGGCAAATAAAACTGCTTCTACAGCATTTTTTGGTAGTATAATTTTAGGGGTAATGATAATAATACCATCTTTAATTTTTATAGAACCATTATTAAAGTCCTTTGGAGCAACAAAGAGCATATTACCCTTTGCCAAGGATTATGGGTATATTTTTATTGGAGGTTCGGTATTTAGTGTTATGAATATAACATTGACTAATATAGTGCGGGCTGAAGGGGCCGCTAAAATGGGTATGAAAGTATTAATTGTAGGTGCAATACTAAATATGATTTTAGATCCAATCTTTATATATACTTTAGATTTTGGAATAAAAGGAGCTGCCATTGCCACAGTAATATCACAAGTGGTGACTACAATTTTATTGATTAATTTTTTTTATAGTGATAAAAGTAGTATTAAATTATCAGTTAAGTATTTCACCCTATCTAAAGAAATTTTGCTTGAAATATTTAAAATAGGAACTCCAACTCTTATTTTTCAGATATTATCAAGTGCATCCATGGGTTTAATAAATTTAGCGGCTGCTCCTTATGGAGATGCTGCCGTAGCTGCAATGGGTATTGTTAACAGGATATTTGCCATAGGAAGTTATGTCATATTTGGATATTCAAAGGGTTTTCAGCCTATTGCAGGATATAGTTATGGTGCAAAAAAATACGGTCGTTTGAAGGAATCAATAGATATTTCCCTTAAATGGACAACGTACTTTTGTCTTGCTTTAGCAATAACTCAAAGTATATTTGCAAGACAGATAGTATCTGCGTTTAGTAATGACCCTAGAGTTCTTCAGATAAGTGCTAGAGCTTTAAGGGCTTATAGTATTATGTTTCCATTCTTTGGTTTTCAAATAATTTATATGACATTATTTTTAGCATTAGGAAAAGCAAGGGAGGGTGCCATATTAAGTCTAGGAAGACAAGGCATGTTTTTGATACCTACTGTTCTAATTTTACCTAGAATAATAGGTTTAGATGGAGTAATTTTTTCTCAAGGAATCGCAGATTTTTTTACAACATTACTAACATTGTTCTTTAGTATTAAGATAAACAATAGAATTAAGAGTATGTTAAAATCAAGTCCAATAGGCAACAAAATTTATGAAAAAAGGAAATCTTAGTGTGGCTAAATCTATATTAAATAATAATATTATAATACTTCAAAGGAATAAAAATCTAGTATGGGATTTTTCACAGGTCATACAATCGGAGAAGTTAAGAAAACTATAAATGAAGACATAGAAAAATTAGAAAATTTTATAGCCCACCAAATTCCAGACTTAGCTTAAGCAGTGGTAACACCTATTATAGTCATATCATATCGTTTATATTTAAATTGGAAACTAGGATTAGTTTTATTCATTCCAATTATTTTAGTATTTCTAAGTCAAATGGCCATGTTTAGGGGTATGAAAAAATCCATGAAACATAATGAAATGGAAAGGGCTAAAAAATGGTCAATTTAATAATGTGATTGAAAGATAAGAATGATATAGAGAAATCTGTGCCATTCTTATTTTTATTATTTAGATAAAGTCCCTTATTAATTCTAATTGAGAAGTTTATACTATAAGAATATAATTATATTATGAATTATACAAATTTAGGGAGGAATTATAATGCATAAATTTCAACCAAAGAATAAGAGTAAACTTGATAATGAGTGGAGAAGAGAAAATCTACCTCCACAGGATACCCTTGAAAAATTAGGGTTAGAAGCAGATGATACGGTTGCAGATGTGGGGTGTGGGATAGGATATTTTACTGTTCCTGCTGCACAAATTGTAAATGAAGAGAATAGTGTTTTTGCTTTAGATATTTCTGAAGAAATGTTGGAGGAAGTTATAAAAAGAGGAGAAGATGCTAAAATTACAAATATTCATGTCATACAGACTAGTGAATATGATTTAAAAATTCCTAATGAATCTGTTACTTTTGTACTCCTTGCAAATATAATTCATGAGGTTGAGGATAAAGAAAGATTTTTAAGAGAAGTAGCTCGAATATTAAAAGATAAAGGAAAAGTTGCAGTAATAGAGTGGGAGAAGAAAGAAACAAAAATTGGACCGCCAATTGACCATAGGATTAGTAAAGAAGAAGTAAGTCAATTGTGTAATGATTTAGGATTGCATATGAAGGAAAATCTTGAGTTTGCAAAATGTTTTTATGGTCTTATAGTAGAAAAAAATAGAATATGTCTATGAATGATGGGAGATGATTGAACTAATCAATTATTTCCTTATTTTTATATTTATATTTCTTAAAAGGAATAATATATAAGAACCATAAAATGGAATTCTAAATAGAGGAAAAAAGGGAAAATTAAATACATAGATAATTTAGACTTAAGTTGAAAGAATGGAGAATGATATATTAAAAAAACATTATAGAAATTGACTAAGGAGTGGAAATTACACATGGGAGAAAAAGAAAAGGATTACTTAAAAGATAAAACATGTAAAGCTAATGTTGTGAATTTAAATTGGAGAAGAATTCCTAAAGAGATAAGGTGTGAACTTATTAATGAGGTTTATTGTGGTCACTGTGACGATTGTGTAAAAATAATAAAATATTATATAGATGAAAGTGAATATGAACTGATTTTGAAAGGGAAATGTTCAATTTGTGGAAAAGACTTGGAAAAAACTATAGAAAAATAAGGACTCTGTATTCATACATATGAGAGTCCTTATTTTTTTCATATGCATAAGGCATATTCAAAAGGGTGTGTGTTTATAACTTTTGTATACAAATTTTATAAAAATTCATAGGTAAGATTTAGTTGTTTATTTTCTAAATATGAAAAAAATTCATATTTAATCTAGCAGCCACATTCTGGCTCAGGATTACAACACATACAGAATATAACAACTAACAATAGGAAAAAGAATAATAAACTGCTGTTACAGCAACCGTCCATGTATTTACACCTCCTTCATCTAGGAAGTAAATTTAGCTAATTGCTAGCTAATATAGACTATGTGTTAATATGATAGTTTGTTACATTGAATTTTGTTATAAGAATAATAGAAAATTTAATGTAAATAATATGGTTAATAATGTTTAACTTGTAATAGATGCCTTAGTGTTACGGAATCTATAACAATAATTAAAATAAAATTATACTTTAAAGGGATGTTTTAAAAATGAATGTTATTGAAACTAATAATTTGACTAAGAACTATGGAAAATCAAGGGGCATTGTGGATGTTAATTTTACGGTTGAAAAAGGGGAAATTTTTGGATTTATTGGGCCAAATGGTGCTGGAAAATCAACTACTATTAGGACCTTGTTATCTTTAATATATCCAACTAGTGGAAGTGCTAAGATATTTGGGAAGGATGTTGTGGAACATGGCCCTGAAATAAAAAAAGAAATTGGATATTTGCCCTCAGAAGTTTTTTATTATGACAATATGAAAGTTATTGACCTTCTAAAGTATTCAGCTAGCTTTTATAAAAAGGACTGTACCAATAGAATTAATTATTTAGCAGAGGTAATGAATCTTGATTTAAATAAAAAAATTCATGATTTGTCCTTTGGAAACAAAAAGAAGGTTGGCATAGTTCAAGGCCTACTTCATGAACCTAAATTAATTATTCTTGATGAACCCACTAGTGGATTAGATCCTCTTATGCAGCAGAAATTCTTTGATTTATTAGAAGAAGAAAATAAAAAAGGTGTAACAATATTTTTTTCTTCCCACATTTTAAGTGAAGTTCAAAGGTTATGTGACCGGGTGGCAATTATTAAAGAGGGGGAAATAATAAAACTAGAGAAAATTAGTACTTTAAAAGAAAATAATTATAAAAAGTTCAAAATTGAAATCACATCAAAAGTGGATGAAGATTACTTTAATATTGAGGGTGTAAATAAGTTAGAATCCAAGGGAAATAGAATTAGTTTCATGTTTAAGGGGGATGTTAATAGGGTTATGGGAAAAATTTCATCTATTAATATAAGTAATATTTGGATAGAAGAGCCGGATCTTGAAGAAATTTTTATCAATTATTATTCAAAGGAGGAATAAATAGGATGAATATATTCCTACATGAATTAAAATCTTATGGAAAATCTACTATTTTATGGAGCGTAGCATTAGTCCTAGTTGCCACTGTATTTTTTTTATTATATCCTTCATTTTCAAAGGATGTGGAAAAGATAAAAGGACTAATGGAAGGTTTTCCAGAGGCCATACGAATAGGAATGGGAATTACACTCGAGAGTTTTGCTAGTATATTAGGATATTATTCCTTTCCCTTCACCTTTGTACTTTTAATTGGGTCAATTGAAGCTATGAATTTTGGCATATCTGTAGTATCAAAGGAAGTAAGTGAAAGAACAGGAGATTTCCTTTTAACAAAACCAATTAGGCGAAGAAAAATTTTAACATATAAGATAATGGCAATAGTCACCCTTTTAGTGATTACTAATATAATTTACATAGTAGCTACAACCATAATAATTTCTATTGTAAGTAATAAGGATTATAGTTTTCAAATATTTTTTATGATTTCCATAACTTTGTTATTTGTACAATTAATATTCATGTCATTAGGCGTTGCCATGTCAGTAATGTTACCTAAAATTAAATCTGTCCTATCTATTTCCCTTGCTACTGTATTTCTTTTTTATTTTATAAGTTTCTTAAGTTCAAAGGATCCTAATGATATGATTTCATATATAACTCCCTTTAAGTATTTTGATCCTGCTTATATTATAAAAAATAGTACATATGATAGACCCTTTCTTATTATAACTTTAGTGTTTATAATAGTTTCTATTACAGGGACTTATGTGATTTATTCTAAAAGAGATATTCATACTGTTTAGTTAATTTATTTGAAAAACTAGGAGGGGTAGTATATGAATATATTTACTAGGGAAATGAAGGCGCATGGAAAATCATTGATTATATGGTGTATAGGTATGGTTAGTATGATTGGCTCGGGTATGGGGAAATATGCAGGATACTCTAGTTCGGGTGAGTCTATAAATGATATATTAGCTATATTTCCCAAATCCCTATTAAGTATAATGGGCATAAGTAGTTTTGATTTATCAACTGCCATGGGCTTTTATGGTGTTACTTTTTTATATCTTCTATTAATTGCTAGCACCCATGCTGTTATGCTAGGTGCTAATATTATAGGGAAAGAAGAGAGGGATAAGACCGCAGAGTTTTTACTTGTAAAACCTGTTTCAAGGAGTGAAATCATAACTTCAAAGTTATTAGCAGCTTTTTTGAACATTATAATTTTGAATTTGATCACATTTACTGGATCAATAGTTGTTGTAAATTATTTTAATGAAGATGGTACCATATTAAGAAATATGATAACTCTAATGGTAGGTATGTTAGGGCTACAGATTATATTCTTATCTATAGGCTCATTTATTGCTTCGGTTAGTAGAAATTATAAGAAAGCTTATTCTGTTGCCACTGGTGTAGTCCTCACAACTTTTGTTCTTTATATGGTAATAAATATGTATGATAGGCTTGAGAACTTAAAGTATCTTACTCCTTTTAAGTATTTTGAAGCCCAATCTATAATATTAGGGAAGGGAATTGACTTTGTTTTCATAATATGGTCAATTGTAATTATAGGATTATCACTGGCAGGTACTTATGTATTTTATAATAAAAGAGATTTTGGCATATGAAAGAATATGCCTAATATATATAAAATAGAAATCCATTACTAGGAAGTAATGGATTTTTATTTTTTATATACATTAATTATGGGATTATCTAATATGCACCATATGGGTTAAACCCACAAAAGGACCTATACAATTTGTGCTAGCCATGTACCTCCTCCACCACTTATCTTTTATGTAAATTACAGCTGATAGTATAAAATATCATGTTTATACTTAGTATGTTACTCTAATTAATTTAATCCTTTGTAAAGTAGGTAAGGTTATTTTCTATTAGAAAAAGTCAAAATAAGGCATACAGAATAATACAACTAATAGGAAAAAGAAAAATAATAAGATAGTATTATCTTCAAAAATATTTGATAAAGCTTCAACAGTCATTAATGTGCACCTCCCTTGTTAAAACGCAAATTTAGCTGTTAATATAAAATATGAAAGACTTACAAAGTTGGTTACAGTATTTTTAGTTTGACGAAGAAGGAATAATGTATATGTATATAGAAGTGTATATAGTCTGAAAAGTGAATCATACAAGGAGAAGGAGGAATAATATGGGACAAATAAAATGCTTAATTTGTGGAATGAATATAAACCTGAAAAACTATAAATTAAATGAAAATACCTTTTTAGAAAAAAATGAAAAAGATCACATAATAAATTGCCCTTTTTGTGGAGTTGGAAAAGTTTATTTAGATAATAATAGTCCATTATTTAAAGTGGAGAGTGAAGATTTAGATAAAGAAACTTTAAAAGTATTAGATAAGGCCATGAAGCTAGAAGTGTTTAATGGTGAGTTTTATAAGGAAGCTAGCCAGTTGGCCCAAAATAATGAAATAAGAGAATTATTTAGGGAACTAAGCTTTGTAGAATTTATGCATGCTAAAGTACATAAAATATTAGGTGGTTTTAAAGAAATGCCTAACCTTCATAAACCAGATTATACTAAACATGATAATGATGACCTATTGTTAGAAGAAGCTAGAAAGAGAGAAAAGCATGCCATAGAGTTTTACAATAAAAATAGTAAGATAGTCTCTAGTCCTGTGATAAAGGAAGTATTACAGGCCCTATCCCAGGTGGAAAAACAACATGAAATAATAGCAGAAAGTAGAAAAGAAAAATCTTAAGAAGTTACATAGGGTAGCTTCTTTTTTTTATGAAAAAGTCATTTGTAGGTATAATATGGTATATGTTTAGTATAAGGGGTGATTATATTGACAAATGCTTTTAATGTAATGTTAGGTAGAGATAAATATGTTCTTTTGATGAATGAGGATACAAAGAATAAAAAAACCAATATTCAATTGAAGAAGGATGAGGATTATAAAAGTACTACACTATACTACACTAGTTTGAATTATTTGGGAGTTGAGATATATAATAAGATATGGAATGTTACAGGTGATTATGTTTTAGTATTTTACTCTCAGCCAGAGGGAAACGGAGAGTTCATATCCTATGATGTGTTAGGAATTAAGGAGAAAACACCTAGGATTTTAATAGGAGAAAAGGTTTTATTTCAGGGGAGTGTATTTTTTTATGATACTAGGCTGGTTAGGGGCGTAGGAAATAAATATAAAGTATGGAAAATGGGTCATAAGCAATTTACCTTTAAGCCCTTTATAATACCGCCCTATCCAAATGCTCATATTATAAGATATGGGATAGATTCAAGGGGAAATACATATGTACATCCCTACAACGAAAGGATAAAGATTGGAAGTATAGTTCAGCTATTAAAAAAAGGCTTAAATAATTATACGGATAGAATATTAATATCTAGTGTACCAGATAATTGTGTGAAATATATGAAAGCAGGATTATTTCAAGTGAGTAAGAAAGGGAATGCTAAAATAACCATAGTTCCTCAAGGACAGAATTTAGATAAGAGTAAAGAGATTAATCTTATAATATATTAAATTAATCATATTAAAGACCGTTGTGAAAACCATTGAAGTTGTGCACAATTTGGTGATTCATTAACACTATTGACAACTTGTGTAATACTGGTATCCTAGTTATAGAGGAAAAATAAGAAAAATATCCTAAAATGGAATGAAATGTAGAAGTTTCTTGAAATTCAATATTCTAAAAAGATTAAAAATTAGGAAAATATTTGGAGTGAAAATATGAATCTGCTAAAGAGAGTAAAAGAATTGATCTATGATAGGGAAGGAATATGTTTAGAAGAAAAATATTTTTTATGCATGAATATACTTGCCAGTATAACTATGGTATTTTTAATATTTATTAGTCTCATAATAGATGTTTATCAAGGGAGAATGTGGCTAATGTATATTGGGGCAATTTTGTGTACATATATATCCTATGAGTATATATATAATAATAATAAATTACAAAGATTATTTATAGGAACTATAATTGGATTAGCCATATGGGGTTGGTTTTCTAGTGGAGGATTACATGGAGGGCACTCCTACTATTTCATATCTATTATGATATTAATAACAATTTTACTTAGGGGTAAAGAAAGAAATCTACATATGGGAACTATCATATTGGTACTTTTTATTTTAATATATATAGAAACTCTGTATCCACATCTTATATATGGCATATTAGAGACGAAAGAAATGTACATAGATAGAATTGTAGATTTGTTTATAAATATAATAATAACATCTATTTTCTTAATGTAGATTATAAAAGAATTTGATAAGGAGAGAAATGATGTAATAGAAAAAAATAGAAAATTAATAAAGTCTAATGAGTTGTTAAAACTGAAAAATATGGAAATTATGGAAAAAAGGAAATTATTAGATGAGTCCTATAAGGAATTAGAAGACAAAAAAGAAGAGATTCAGTTTTTATATTACAATGATACACTTACTAACATACCCAATAGGGTTCATGGACAAAAAAATCTAAGAGAAATAATAGCCAAAAATCATTCCAATAAGAAAATTGCTGTTGCACTTATGGGAGCAGATAACTTTAAGCATATAAATGAAACGTTTAACCACAATATAGGAGATAGATTATTGAAAAACATAGGAAAGAGATTGCTAAGTTCCTTTACCTATAATAAAGTAAGTCGATTGGGTGGGGATGAATTTATGGTTGTTATTGGGGATATAAACTCTCATATGGATGTGGAAAAGAATGTTAATAGAATAATGGAAGAAATGAAAAAGGATTTTCATATTGAAGAGAATATTATAGGCATAAATTGTAGTATAGGAGTGGCAATATATCCTTCCCATAGTACAGATATAGATAGTCTATATAGATATGCAGATATTGCTTTAATGGAAGTGAAAAGAAATGGAGGAAATAATCTTAAAATATTTAAGGAGGACTTATTAGAAAAATCTTATAAAGATATACAAATGAAAGAAAAATTGATGGAAGCAGTAAGAAATCATACATTAGATATATATTATCAACCTAAAGTAGATATACATAATAATAATATGGTAGGATGTGAAGCCTTATTAAGGTGGAATCATCCTGAAAAAGGCTATATTTCTCCTGAATATTTTATAGGATTAGCAGAAAAATATAACTTAATGAAAGAAATAGATAATTATGTATTCATAAAGGTTTTGAAACAGCTAAAAAATTGGATTAAAGAAGGCTTTGAACCAGTCCATGTGGCTATAAATATTTCAGCTGAGAGATTTTATGATTATGATTTTACAAAAAGAGTATGTACTTTCATTGAAGAAATTAATATAGATACTAATCTTTTGAATTTTGAAATTACAGAAACTAATATAATGAAAAATCCTTATAAGGCAAGGGAAACATTAAACTTAATTAGAGGAAAGGGAATATCCATATCATTAGACGATTTTGGAACTGGATATTCATCGCTAAATTATTTAAAACTGTTTCCTATAGATACATTAAAGATAGACAAGTCATTCATAGAAGAAATTTGCTATGATAAGGTAAATAGAACCATCGTAGAAGCAACTATAACCATGGCAAAGGTACTAGACCTAAAAATTGTAGCAGAAGGTATAGAAGAGGAAGAACAACTAGCCATGTTAAAATATATGGGGTGTGATGAATATCAAGGATACTATTTTAGCAAACCTATACCAGCAGGGGAATTTGAGCTATTATTAAAGAAAAATAGTGAGTCCTCTATATAGGTATTAACTTTTTAGAGTTAGGTTATGGTATAATTAATAGGGTTTAAACTATAGAAAAAATTTTAAGATTACTAAGTATATAAGAGGTGAATGAAATGGCTGGAATAAAATATGAAATAATTAAAACAGAAGGAGTAGTATCAGAATCATCTAGGGGTTGGACAAAGGAACTAAATTTAATAAGTTGGAATGATAGACCTCCTAAGTATGACCTAAGAGATTGGGCAACAGATCGTGAAAAAATGGGAAAAGGTGTTACTTTATCTAAAGAAGAATTGAAAAACTTAAGGGATATATTAAACGAAATGGATTTATAAAATAAAAAAGTTCTTTAGGCATATGAAAGAAATAAACTAGTTTATTTCTTTCATATGCCTTAACTTATGTTAAGGAACTTTTTTGTCTTTCAAATAAAATATTAAAACTAATATACCTAGGGGATAGAAGCTATTTAGTGTAAATAGGGTTCCTTCAAATATACCACTTCTTACTTCTTCATAGGTTATAAATAGAGTTCCTATTGTACCAAAGAAAAGACATATGTGAATTAGTGATGATTTACGTTTTTTCATAATTAGTATTAAAGTAAAATAAAATAGGACATATCCTATTAACCAACTCATATTTTTAAAGGTAAAGTAATCATTATATATATCTAATATTAAATTAGCAAATGATCCTATAAAGGCCATATATACGCTTAATAAAAATATTTTCTTGTATTTAAAATTAAATATAATATAGACTAATAAACCTATTAAAAATATTATTTGTGAAAACTGAAATAAGACTTCACCTAGCTGGAAAATAGATTTGAATTTTAAATAGAGTTTTAATTTAGGGATAAAATCTAAATAAAGTCCAATTATTGATAATAAATTTATGAAAATAATTATAATTTTACTCAAAATATGACCTCCCTTATAAAAAGAATAAAACAGAAACAAGGAGCTGTAAAGCTCCTTAATCCTGTTATTTTTTAGGAGTTCCAATTTCAATAGGATTATTATCTGGATCAAGGCTCCATTGGAACCAACCATCATCAAATACACTTATGTTCTTCCATCCTAGTACGTGGGCATCTATGAATGTTAAGGATGCTCTCCATCCTGTACCACAATAGAAGGACATTTTGTCATCTTTATTTAAACCAATTTCCTTGTAGTAATTTTCCACTTCAGAAATACTTCTATGAGTTCCATCTATATCTTCAAAGTTTGACATATCTTGAGATGTATTTCCTGAGTTAGCCCATATGGCTCCCTTTATTCTACCCTTTCTATCAAAGTAGCTATAACCACTAGTTTTACCTATATATTCATCCCAAGTTCTAACACTTACTAATTTACCATCCTTTAGAACTTCCTTAGCTTCTGGAATATTTATTATTAAGTCTGGATTTTGAGGGATTTTAGCTCCAAAGTCTTTAATAGATTTAGGTTCATTAACAGTAGTTTCAAGTTCTAAACCAGCATCTAACCAGGCTTGTTTTCCACCATTTAGTACACGAACATCGTCAACTCCCAAGTACATCATCACAAGGGCAACTCTCTCAGCTCCCATAGAAGGAGTACCATATACGATTACTGTAGTATCCTTTGTTATACCAAACTTTTTAACTACTTCTTCAAGTTCAGCATCAGTCTTTACATTCCACTCAGGACCCTTTTCTATTTCGTTAGTATCAAACTGAAGGGCTGTAGGTATATGACCTTCTTTATAGATGTCCATTCCGTTGTAGTTAGACTCAAGTAGTGCGTAACCTTTTCCTGGGTAAGTTTCTGGGTTTTTACCATCAATTAAATCCTTAACCCATCTAGGAGAAACTAAAACTTGGTAGTTTTCATATTGAATTACTTCATTAGATTCATCCTTAGACCAATCTAAGAACTTATAGTTTGAAACTTTATCATAACCTAAACTAGTTAATTTATTATATAGGTTTTCACTAACTTTTCCATGATCAGAATAAACTACAATATCCTTATCCTTTGTGATTCCCTTTTCACTCAATAAATTATTTAACTCACTATCATCCTTAACCTTGTCTAACCATGTGGCAGGAAATTGAATAGCACCAGGAATATGTCCTCCACGTACATTTTCACTTTCTTTAAAACCGTTAAAAGCTTCATCTGAACGGGTATCTACTAATACTGTATTTTCACTTTGTAACTTTTCAGTTAAAGCAGATGTATCGATATAGCCCATTTCCTTTGATTCGTTACTAGTCGTTTCTGCTTTTTCACTTTTATCAGAACATCCTATGAAAATAGAAGTTACCATTAAAAGTAAAGCAGCTAATAATATGAATTTGTTTTTTAATTTTGTCTGAAACACTTTTATTTACACCTCCGAAATTTGTCGAAAATTAATACACTTTAAATATAGTCTATAAAAATTCTAAATATTTTACAAATAGAAAAAGTTTATAGAATTTTATATGATATAAAAATTTTATATAGTATAATTTAGTATTATAATGGTTTTGAATTATATATAAAGAAAAGGGTGGTTAAATGCACTTTGCTTATATGGTAAGATGTAGTGATAATTCCTTATATAGTGGATATACAAAGGGGAATAGTCCCAAAAGAAGGGTTCAAATGCACAATATGGGAATTGGTAGCAAATATACTAGAACTAGGTTACCCGTTAGATTAGTATATTTTGAGAAGTTTGAAAATAAAAGGGAAGCAATGAAAAGGGAATATGCCTTTAAAAGACTTAGTAAAAAACAAAAGGAAAAGCTAGTTGAGGAATTTGGAATAGAATGAAAATTGTATTAATGTGCCTAATGAGTGAAAAGTTTGGTGCATTTACTATTAATAATTTCAGATTCTTATTTAGTATGATTTGTGTAGTTATGATCGGAGGAGGGATTATGGTGAAAGAGATTATTATAAATGAGATTAATAGAATAAGTGATGAACTTATAAAAATAAATGACTTTATGTACGATTATCCAGAACTGGGGAATGAAGAATTTAAAAGTTCCCAATTATTAAAGGATATTTTAAAAAAACATGGCTTTTCAGTAGAAAGGAATATAGCTAATCAAAAAACTTCATTTAAGGCAACTTATGATAGCAAAAAGGACGGTCCTACCGTTGGATTTTTATGTGAGTATGATGCTTTACCGGACATAGGGCATGGATGTGGACATAACATGATAGGTACTATGGGGCTAGGTGCTGGAATTGGTCTTAGTAAGGTAATAGATCAAATAGGAGGAAAAATAGTCGTATTAGGAACTCCAGCTGAAGAAACGGATGGAGGAAAGGTACACATGGTAAATGGAGGAGTATTTGAAAACATAGATGTGGCTATGATTGTTCATCCAGCTGCAAAGAGTTTTAATAGCGGAACTTCTCTAGCTATGGATGCCATAGAATTTGAGTTTATAGGTAAGCCAAGCCATGCAGCAGCTGAACCAGAGGCAGGTATAAATGCCTTAGATGGAGTCATTATGACATTCAATGGTATAAATGCCTTAAGGGAACATCTAAAATCAGATGTTAGAATCCATGGGATCATAAAAGAAGGTGGTGTGGCTGCTAACATAGTGCCAGAGCGAGCTGTGGCTCAATTCTATGTGAGAGCTAAAAAAAGAAAATATTTAAATGAAGTTGTAGAAAAGGTAAAGAATATAGCCAAGGGTGCTTCTTTAATGACAGGAGCTAAATTAAATGTTAGAAATTATGAGATAAGTTATGACGATATGGTAACTAATAAAGTATTGTCAAAGGTATTT
This sequence comes from Anaeromicrobium sp., assembly GCF_025210435.1. GTDB lineage: Bacteria > Bacillota > Clostridia > Peptostreptococcales > Thermotaleaceae > Anaeromicrobium. The sequence goes on along the minus strand of NZ_JAOART010000050.1, from coordinate 9,444 downwards.
CAGGATAATATGAAATATATGAAGGTAGATGATTTAGAAGAAAATAAATCAGGTCTTGGCTCTATAGATATGGGTAACGTAAGTTATGTAGTACCATCAATACATCCTTACATAGGCATAAAAGAAGGTGTAGTGGCCCATACTAAAGAATTTGCAGATAACACTATCACTCCTAAGGCCCATGAAAGAATAATTCAAGGAGCAGCAGCCATGGCCTTAAGTGGATATGATGTAATAGTAGATAAAGAATTGTTAAAATTGATTAAGGAAGAATTTGAGAATAAGTAGGAATTTCTTAATTATAGTATAAGGTGGGGGTTAAATGGAAAAAAGACTAATAATCATGCTTATAGGAATAATTTTATCAGTTACAATGATATCTTGGATGAAAGAAGATAATTCAAAACCAATTATAGAAGCTAATAATTCTGAAGGTGAAGTAGAGGGGACTAAAAATGATGATATATTAATAAACCTAAGTCTCAGTACTTTTGGACAAATTTATAAACTAACAGAAGATGTAGAATTCAATCAAATCTATTTATCATCATATGATAGGAAAAGAAAGCTTGATATGGAAACTATTACTTTAAATAAAGAGAAATTTAAGGATGTTTATGAGGCGTTATTGAAGTTGCATTGTGTAAAATCAAGTAAGAACGAAATAGCTACTACTAAAAATCCTTATGACTACTCTATTGACTTCAATATTAAAGAAAACCACAAGTATAGGTCTTTTAATGTGGGGTTTGGTAAATCATATTTACTAGTTTCTCTAGTAGGAGTGAACGATTATCTATATAAACATGAACTTTTAGAAGAAGATTACTTGAAAATAAAAGAATTATTAGATAGGGTTAAGTCTAATAACTCATATTGATGATGTAGTTTAGACTCTTATTATGGATTTACTATACAAATGAAATCTTATATTATAGTATCAGTATTCATATTATTTAGATTAATCAACTAAAGAAATATGATAGTTATTTATCATATCTTTTTATGAAAATAATAATATAGAGAAGATTATAAAGAATTAAAGGATTTTTAAATTACAATAAAGAACTATTCATGGGGAATGAAAAAAGATAAAGGGAGTAAAGTTACTCCCTTTATCCAATATCAAAATTCAATACATTTTCCTCTGTATCTTGTTCGATTATGATTATGTAAGAATCTGTAACCTGTATCTTCAATATGGTAGATGAAATTTCTTCCACATGAAATTCATCATTAAATTCTGTCATTTCTTCAGCATTTTTAGAAATGAACCTTAAAAAGTAAGTTATAGGTAGACCATTAATTAATTGGGTTTTACCATCTTTAAACTCTAGTAGACTAATAGGTGCCTTAAAATTTTGTATTACTAAATCCATTAATTCTTGCATACTAACTTTCATAACATAACTCCTTTTTATAAGTGTAGTTTATATCAGTTTTGTAGATCTAATTATTATTAAAAAAATTTAATATATAAGAAAATAGTAACATGCTAAAATTGTAAAATCAAGTCATTTAAAGAAAATATGGAGGTATATAAGATGATTTTAATCAAAAATGCTCATATTTATACTATGGGTGAAAAAAATTATGAACATGGAGCCCTATTAATTAAGGATAAAAAAATAGAGTATGTAGGGCCTAATTTAGAGGAAAAGGATGCTGAAATAGTAATGGATGCAAAGGGGAAATTTGTCATGCCTGGTATGATTGATGCCCATTGTCATTTAGGCATGTGGGAAGATGCCGTTGGTTTTGAAGGGGCAGACGGAAATGAAATAGTAGATCCTGTAAGTCCTCAGCTTAGGGCTATTGATGCAATTAATCCTATGGATAGATGTTTTGAAGAGGCACTACTTGGGGGGATAACTACTGTGGCAACAGGACCTGGTAGTGCAAATGTTATAGGGGGTCAATTTTCTGTTATAAAGACCCATGGAGATAGGATAGATGATATGATTGTAAAGGAAACCCTAGCCATGAAGTGTGCCTTTGGAGAAAACCCTAAGAGATGCTATAGTAATATTAAAAAATCTCCCTCTACTAGGATGGCCACAGCTGCCATTATGAGGGAAGCCCTTATGAAGGCTAAGGAATATGTGGACAATAAGAAAAAGGATAAGGATACTAAATTCAATATGAAGTATGAAGCATTAGAAAAGGTACTTAGTAAGGAGATTCCATTAAAGGCTCATGCCCATAGGGCTGATGATATTTTAACGGCTTTAAGGATAGCTAAGGAATTTGATTTAGATATTACATTAGAACATTGTACAGAAGCCCATTTAATAACTAAATATTTAAAGGAAGGTTATCAAAAGGGAATAATAATAGGACCCACACTATCTGAAAGATCTAAAATAGAACTTAAAAATCTTACCTTTAAAACGGCGGGCATATTAGAAAAGGAAGGTATTGAATTTGCCATAATGACAGACCATCCAGTGATTCCACTACAATACTTACCCCTATGTGCAGGATTAGCAGCAAGGGAAGGTTTAAAGGAAGACACTGCCCTTAGAAGTATAACTATAAATCCCGCTAAAATATTGGGTATAGACCATAGGGTAGGAAGTCTTGAAGTTGGAAAGGATGCAGATGTGGTGATTTTTGATGGACACCCCTTTGACTTGAGAAGTAAAGTGGATAAGGTAATAGTAAATGGGGAAATTGTAAAATAAAAAACAGGTAGTAAGTGGGAGCTTACTGCCTGTTTTTTTATTTTTAAAGAATATTATCCACCAGTTACCAAGCTAGTTTATTTAGATAATATACTCAATGTTAATTCTCTTAATACTTTACAAGCGACAGCAGTAGACATGCCACTTTGGTCATAATGGGGTGATAATTCAACCACATCAGCACCTACAATGTTTAAATCTTTTAATAATACTATGGCATCTATAAGTTCTTTAAAAGTAACACCACCAGGTTCTATAGTACCAGTTCCACAAAAAACAGATGGATCTAGTATATCTAAATCTATAGTTACATAAACGGGTTTTCCTTTTAAAGATTCAACTGTGTTATCTAAATTAGTAAAGTCAAATTTATTTAAATTGGTGTGTTCTTTAGCCCACTTAAATTCCTCTTTCAACCCTGAGCGAATTCCAAATTGATGTATCTTATTGTCGCCTAAAAAATCCCAAGTTCTCCTTATGACCGTGGCATGGGAAAGTTTCTCTCCCATGTAATCTACTCTTAAATCAGTATGAGCATCAAAGTGGATAATGTGTAAATCCTTATATTTGTCATATAAGGATTCCACAGCAGGTAGAGTTACTAAATGTTCTCCACCTATCATTAGGGGAATCTTATTAGCTTTTACTACTTTACTCGAGAAATCTTTTATCATATCTAAGACTTTTTTTGTATTACCAAAGGGAAAGTCTAAATCTCCATAATCATATAATTTATAATCTTCTAAATCCATATCCATATAGGGGCTATAAGTCTCAAGTCCATATGAATCATTTCTCATATGCATGGGACCAAACCTAGTGCCAGGTCTAAAGGAGGTGGTTCCATCAAAGGGAGCACCAAATAGTACTAAATTAGATTCTTCATAATCATTTTCAAAACCTATAAATGATAAAGTATTTTTAGTGAGAGCCACTTTCAATCATCTCCTTAACATATGTTGGAAGCATGAAGGATCCTATATGAATATGCCTATTATAGTATTTTGTCTTTAACCCAAACTCTTCCCACTTAGAAGGATTAAAGTCTTTAATTGGATCATATTTCTTAGATGCAAATCCAAATAACCAATGGCCAGATGGGTAGGTAGGCATATGGAATTGATATACCTTAGCAATTGGAAAAATTCCTTTAATCTTTTCACTTGCACGTATCATTTCCCTTGCATCACCTTCATAATAAGGACTTTCGTTTTGATTAACTAATATTCCCTCTTCAGTTAAAGCCTCAAAACAATTTCTATAAAACTCCCTAGTAAATAATCCTTCTCCAGGTCCGATAGGGTCAGTAGAGTCAACTAATATTAAGTCATATGTATTAGGTTTGTTTTTTACAAACTCAATACCATCTTCATAAAATAATGTAACTCTAGGATCATCTAATTTAGATGATGTAATAGGTAAATATTCTCTAGATACATGAACTACCATCTTATCTATTTCAACCATATGAATTTTTTCGATGGAAGGATACCTAGTAAGTTCCCTTACTGTACCCCCATCTCCACCGCCAATAACTAATACATTTTTAATATTTGGGTTAGTTGCCATTGGCACATGAGAGATCATATCATGATAGATGAATTCATCCTTTTCTGTTACCATCATTAATCCATCTAATGTTAGAAACTTTCCGAATTCATCACTTTCGAAAATATCTACACGCTGAAAATCACTTTGTCCTGTAAATAAATGATTACTTACTTTAATAGAAAATTTCACGTCTTCAGTGTGTTTTTCGGTATACCATAATTCCATAATATCTATTCCTCCTCGAGTCTAAGACGCAGCATTATCTACAGGTTTAAATGTAACAGTTCCTAAATCTTCTTTTGAATAATGCTTTATTTTATCTACTAATCCCCTTGGAACTTCTGTAGTTTCACTTTTTTCAGACTCTAGTTTTTCTGCTAAATAATCAAAAGCAATCCATGGATCTACACTATCTCCACATGTGAATAAATCCACTGCGGCATAGCCATACTCAGGCCATGTATGAATAGTAAGATGGGATTCTTGAATGATTACAGCTCCACTTACACCCCATGGATTAAACATGTGAAAGGCACTTTGTACAATTGTGGCTTTTGCCTTTATTGCAGCTTCGTTCATGTATTTTTCAATTAATGCGTGGTTGTTTAGCACCTCTTTGTCACAATTGTAAAATTCAACTAATATATGTCTCCCTAATTGTTCTATCTTCATAATTGTTCACTCCTAAAACTTGAAATTTAAACCTTTTGACCTATCTTTACAATACAGTATGATTTTTTAAAATTAATTACTTTTAAAGTATACAGTTTAGTAAAAATAAACTTTGTGTTTAAAAATAGAATGGTTTTTTACTGCTAAACTTTTAGTTTATTTTTAGTGTTTGTTTTCTATTACTAAACAAATAGTTTATTTTTACTAAATATAAATATACTATGTTTTTAAAAAAAGTCAATAGTTTTTATATAAAAAATTTCTAGTGAAGGAAGTAAAAAAAGAAGCCCGTAAAAAGACTTCTCTTAGGCTCCTAATATTTTAATATTATTAATTTCAGGATCATGGGAATCTGTAATTAAAACATGTTGATTCTTTAGCTCTTCTATATAATCAACTATTTCTTTACTAATTCTTTCACCAGGACTTATTATAGGAATACCTGGAGGGTATGCCATAATAGATTCTCCACTAACTTCTCCAATAGAATCTTTTAAGGGAATTATTTTTGTTCTACTATAAAAGGCGTCCCTAGGTGAAACTATTATATCTGGGTTTTCTAATAATATATTATAGTTAAAAGATTTAGCTCTTTTGTAGTTTTTACTTATATGGGATAGGCTATTAATTAGTTTATCCACTGAATTTTTATCATCTCCCAAACTAATTATTGCAAGTATATTATTAATATCTCCAAGTTCCACTTGGATCTTATATTTATCTCTTAAAAGTTCATAGACTTCAAAGCCTGTAAGGCCCAGGTCTGAAACTTTAATGCTTAGTTTTGTTTCATCAAAATCATAAACACCCCTATTATTAATTAATTCCTTAGAAAAAGCATATAAGTGTGGTATTTTATTTATTTTTTCCCTAGCATATCTACATACGCTAAGAATGTGAGAAAAAATTTCTTCACCACGGGTAGCCAAAATTTTTCTAGAACCATCTAAACTACTCATTAAAAGGTAGGATGCACTAGTTGTTTGAGTTACATTTAAAATATTTCTAATTTTCATGGGAGAAATATTTTTTTCATTTAATAAAATTGCAGAACTTTGAGTCAAAGATCCCCCCGTTTTATGAAGGCTTATGGCAGACATATCCGCTCCAGCTGCCATGGCAGAGATAGGTAGGTCATCATGAAAATGAAAATGGGCACCATGGGCTTCATCTACTAATACTAACATATTATGTTCATGGGCTAAATCAACAATCCTCTTTAAATCACATGTGACACCATAGTAGGTAGGATTTATAATAAATACTGCCTTTGCATCTAGATTACTCAAAATTGCTTTTTTCACAGATTCATAGGACATACCCATGGCAATGCCTAAATCCTCATTAGTTTCTGGTTGAATATAAACGGGGATGGCACCACTTAAAACTAATCCGCTTACGGCAGATTTATGAACGTTTCTAGGCATGATAATTTTATCATATGGACCACAAACGCTCATTATCATTCCTTGTATTCCAGAAGATGTACCATTTACTAAAAAGAAACTATGGTCGCACCCATACGCATTTGCTAAAAGTTCCTGAGATTTTTTTATGACGCTAGTTGGGTTAGACAAATTATCTAAACATTTCATGGAATTTACATCCATTTTCATTAGATTAGATCCAAAAAGATCCCTAAGCTCCTTTGTGCCTTTACCAAATTTATGTCCAGGTACGTCAAAGGGTGTTATGCTACTATTTGAATATTTTTTTAAAGCATCAATTAATGGTGTGGAAAATTGGTTTAAAGACACAATATTGTCACTCCTTTATATTTGAGTTTCATATTGTAAAGATAAGGTCAGTAAAATTTTATCACATATGTTAGAAATGTCAATGAGAAAAATTGTTTGTGATACTGTCAAAAATATTCTTATATATTGTTGAAAAATGAAGTATTAAATAGTATACTAAGGAGGTCAATAAAACAAAAAAAGAGATGGAGTTAGGCAAATGGCAAAGAGAGTAGCAGTTTTAGGTGGACCACGTTGTGGTAAAACAACTTTAATACAGCAATTATATGTTGATATGAAAATTATGGGAATTGATGCAGGTTACGCATTAGAATATTCTACAGAATATTTAAGAGACAAGGGAATGATTGAATCCATAAGTGAACAATACGGAATCTATTTAGGGCAAAAGAGAATAGAAGACAATTTAGAAGATCACGAATATGCATTGACAGATTATGCCACATTTGTTCCCTATATATACGGTAGATTCATGCTAGGAAGTAAGAGAAGAAATAAAAAGGAAATTGAAATACTAAAAGATCTATATGTTTTAGCTATTGAAGACATTCCTAGATACGATCACATAATATACCTGCCTAGAGAATTTGGATATAAAAAAGATGGAGTGAGATGGCAAGATGAAGAGGTTGCAAAACAAGTGGATGAAGCTATCCTATCTTTCTTAAAAGCAGAAAATGTCCCATTTATTCAGCTAAGTGGATCAACAAAGGAAAGAGCAGAGAAGCTATTAGAAATTCTTAAAGAGGATATGGTAGAGGACAAATAATTATTTTTAAAGGGTGCATAAATGAGTATGTACTCTTTTTTGCTATAATAATAATTATTATTAAAAGAAAGGTTGATAATTATGAAATTAATGTTTGTATCTGATATACATGGTTCCATATATTATGCTAAAAGGGCCATAGAAATATTAGAAAAGGAAAAAGCCCAGGCGTTAATCCTATTAGGAGATATATTGTATCATGGGCCAAGAAATCCGCTACCAAAGGAATATAATCCAAAAGAAGTGGCAGAGTTATTAAATAAATACAAGGATAAAATAGTAGCTATTAGGGGGAATTGTGATTCAGAAGTGGATCAGATGGTGTTAGATTTTCCCATAAGCGCAGATTATAATTACATATTACATGGAGATAAAAGATTATTTTTAACCCATGGTCACATATATAATGAAAATAACATGGATAGATTATCTAGTGGTGATGTATTAATCCACGGTCATACCCATATTCCTGTCGCTAAAGAAGTAGGAGATAAGTATGTGATAAATCCAGGTTCCATAACATTACCTAAAGAAAATAATCCAAACTCTTACGGGGTGTTGGAAAATAATTTATTTCAAATTAAGGATTTGAGAGGAAATGTACTAAAGTCAATTTCCTTATAAATGTGCTTAACCAAAAAGAGAATCCATATGGATTCTCTTTTTGGTTATAATCTAACACTGTCTCCACGACCCATATTAACTTCAAATCCAACGCTTTGGATTCTCTTTTGGATACATACTCTGCAATGGGCTGCTTCGTCCCCAGTACAGATTTTGTTATCATAAAGGGAATAAAGCTCACGAACATTAGTGGGAGAAAGGTTTGGCATAACCACATTAGCCCCTGCTTGTAGGGCCTGTTCTCTACCTTTGCTGTGAATAGTTCCCACGGCTGTAGTGGAAGGAAGTAGACAGTCAGGAATTAATAGTCTAGTTAAAGCAAGCATTATTAAAGTTTTTTCAAGGGTACCACTTTTCTCTTCTTTAAGGGGGGTGTCCTTGTGAGGTAAGTATGGTCCAATGCCTATCATATGAGGATTTAGTCTTTTTAGAAATAATAGATCCTCCACTAAATCTTCGTTTGTTTGATGGGGAAGTCCTACCATAAAACCTGCTCCCACCTGGAAGCCAATTTCCTTTAAATTATAAAGACATTCAATTCTGTTTGATAATTTCATTCCTGGATGGAATCTATTATAAAGATCTTCAGAAGCAGCTTCATGTCTTAATAAATACCTATCGGCTCCTGCTTCGTATAAGGCTTTATATGTATCATAATCTCTCTCTCCTAAGGACAGGGTAATGGCTGCATCGGCATATTTACTCTTTATGTCCTTTATTAGGGTACAGAGTTTTTTTGTATCATAATAAAAATCTTCACCACTTTGTAATACAAAGGTTCTATATCCTAGATTATACCCAATTTCACAACACTGGATTATTTGATCGTGACTTAATCTATATCTATGAGCGACCTTATTAGAAGCACGAATACCACAATACATACAATCCTGTTTACAATAATTTGAAAACTCTATAAGACCTCTCATGTATACTTTGTTATCATAGTATTTTTTACTTGTTTCATGGGCATAGTTAAAAAGCTTTTCTTTGTAGGTTTCATTCATATTATCTAAAATATAAAGAAGCTCATCTTGAGATGCCTCATTTTTTTCATAAAGATTACTTAGGAATTTATCCATAAATTACACTCCTTTCGTCAATAATATTATATAAGATAATTCTTAAGAAATAAAAAAATAAAAATTTACAAGCTATACAAAAATTTACAAGAAATCCATTGATAAAATTTTTATTTACTTTAAATTAACATTATAGATTTCTGGTGTATAAACTTGCTTTATATGGGCCTATTTCAGGAAAATATATTGAAAATCTTTTCCACCCAAGTCCTTGTCACAAGCGAAAGTGTGAATCTTCGTATATAGGTTCATGTGTCATGTTGGAGTAGAATAGGATGTTGTGACGTTCCAGGGTTCCAAAGATT